>JBOGDY010000186.1:0-5136 GCA_050742955.1 Actinomycetes bacterium
ATGCCGCGACTGGACCGGGACCGTGAGGAGCGACTGGTGCCGATCAAGGGGACCCCGCCCAGCCTCATCAACCGCCCCCCGGGCTGCGCGTTCCATCCGCGGTGCGCCTACGGTGAACGCAACGGCGACCTCTCGCGAACCGTGGTACCCGAGCTGGAGGAAGCCGGGCCGCGTCACCAGGTGGCCTGCCACCTGCCGCCGGACGAGCGCCGCGCCATCCGGAGCGAACAGCTGCGGATCGGCTCGTGAACCACGGCCCGCACGTCCGGTACATGATTGCCACGATGACCGGGAGCAGCATGGCGCAGACGAGCACGCCGTCGGGGCGAGCATGACGGCAACGGCCGCCGACAGCCGCAGCGACGGGACCCCTGGCGACGGCGAGGGGGAGGCGCTGCTGAAGGTCAGCGGCCTGCGCAAGCACTTTCCGGTGGTGCGAGGACTGCGTCGACAGACGATCGCGGCGGTCAAGGCCGTCGACGGGCTCGATTTCAGCGTCCGTCCGGGCGAGACGCTCGGGTTGGTGGGCGAGTCGGGCTGCGGCAAGACGACGACCGGTCGCCTGCTGGTGCGGCTGGAGGAGGCCACCGAGGGTCAGATCGTCTTCCAGGGCCAGGACATCACGCATGCGAAGGGCAACGCACTGCGCCGTATCCGGCGGGACGTGCAGATGGTGTTCCAGGACCCCTACTCGTCGCTGAACCCGCGGCACACCGTGGGCACCATCGTCGGAGCGCCCTACCGGCTGCAGAACATCAAGACCGAGCTGGGCATCAAGCGCACCGTCCAGGAGGTGCTGGAGCTCGTCGGCCTCAACCCCGAGCACTACAACCGGTACCCCCACGAGTTCTCCGGCGGTCAGCGTCAGCGCATCGGCATCGCCCGGTCACTGGCGTTGCGCCCGCGGCTGATCATCGCCGACGAACCGGTCTCAGCCCTCGACGTGTCCATCCAGGCGCAGATCATCAACCTGCTCGAGGACCTGCAGGACGAGCTCGGGCTCACCTACGTCGTGATCGCCCACGACCTCTCGGTGGTGCGTCACACCTCCGACCGAGTGGCGGTGATGTACCTCGGGAAGATCGTGGAGCTGGCCGACCGGACGGCGATCTACGAGCGGCCGATGCATCCCTACACGGTCGCCCTGCTGTCCGCGGTGCCGCTCGCGGACCCGGACCAGCGCGGGCAGCGCCAACGCATCCGCCTGGCCGGTGACATCCCGAGCCCGCTCGACCCACCGCCGGCGTGCCGGTTCCACACCCGCTGCTGGAAGGCCCAGGAGGTGTGCTCCACCAAGGAGCCACCACTGGTGGAGCTGGCGCCGGGCCACCAGGTCGCCTGTCACTTCCCGGAGAACGCCCCCGGGTCCGAGCACCAGCCCACGGCCCCGGCCGCGCAGCCGCCGACCCCCGCCACGGGGAACTGACGTCAGAACCCGCCACGGAGCGGGCAGCAGCCGGCCGCGCGGCTGGAGGACCTACTCGGTGGTGATCGCCCGCAGCACGTCGAGGCGTGCCGCCCGGCGGGCCGGCCACACCGCGGCGAGGACGCCGATGAGGGTCCCTGCGAGCAGGTAGACCACGAGCTGGCCATAGGGGATCGCCAGCTCCTCGATGCCCTCGTCGGCGAGGGCGCTGATGATCGCCGCACCCAGCGCCACCCCCAACGCGAGTCCCAGCAGCGTGCCGAAGATGGAGATGACCACCGACTCCAGCCGCACCATGCGCCGGACCTGGGCCCGCTGCATCCCGACAGCACGCAGCAAGCCGATCTCGCGGGTCCGCTCGATCACCGACAGGGCCAGCGTGTTGACGATGCCCATGGCGGCGATGAGGACCGCCAGCGCGAGCAGTACGAAGATGAAGCCGAGCAGCCGGTTGATCTGGTCGCGCTGTTCCTGCTTGAACTCGCTCTGGTCGCGGATCTCGAGGTTCGAGGACGCACCGGCCGCAGCCGTCACGTCCTTGCGGACCTGCTCGACGTCGGCGTCGGGCGCCACGGTCATGGCGACGACCTGGTCGAGGTGCTGGTCGAAGTTGCGGTCGAACGTGTCCAGCCCTATCAGGTAGTTGCCGGCGATCTGGTTGTCGGCGTAGGTGCCTCCTAGGACCAGGTCGCTTGCGCCCGTCTTCCCGAACACCACCGGGATCTCGTCGCCGACCGCCCACTTCTTCTCCGTCGCCAGCTTGTCGCTGACGAGCAGCTGTCCGTCGGCGAGAGCACCGATGTCGCCCTTGACGACGTCGAGCTGCAGGGTCTGGTCGACGGTGTCGGAGGTGACGCCCTGCAGCGCGGCGACGCCGCCGTCGACCTTGGCCTGGCCGTTGCGGAAGGACGTGACGGCGGCGACCCCGTCGACGTCGCCCATCGCCGACGCGATGTTGCCGGGGATGGGCAGGAAGTTCTTCGTGGAGACGATGAAGTCCGCACCCACGCTGCGGTCGATGATGGCGTTGGAGCTCTTGACCAGGGAGGCGGCCATCACGCCGCCGGCCGAGACCAGGGCGAGCCCGACCATCAGGGCCGATGCGGTGGCCGCCGTGCGACGCGGGTTGCGTCGCGCGTTCTCGCGGGACAGGCGTCCGGTCGAGCCCCAGAGCCGCGGCAGCAGGCTGCCGATGCCCGCCACGGCGGGGCGGCTCAGGAACGGGCTGAGGGTGGCCGCGCCCAGGAAGACGGCCAGGGCGCCGAGCCCGACGTAGAGGATCCCGGCGCCCCCCACCAGGCCTGCCGTCGTGGCCACCACCCCGGCTGCAAGCACGAGGGATCCGAAGACCGCGCGTCGGTGCAGTGACGCGGCGGGCAGCGCGACGTCGTCCCGCAGTGCCGCCACCGGCGGGATGTGGGTCGCCCGCCGGGCCGGGACCACCGCAGCGACGACGGTGACGACGATGCCGATCAGGTAGGCCCACAGAACCGTGTTGGCGCGGAACACCAGGCCGTCGGAGGGGATGTCGCCGAGGAAGACCCCGATCAGCGCCCGCAGGCCGAGCGACAGCAGCACACCCAGTCCCAGCCCGAGCGTGGAGCCCAGGACGCCGACGGCCGTCGCCTCGACGATCACCGCCCGGTTGACCTGGCGGCGGCTGGCACCGAGGGCGCGCAGCAGGGCCAGCTCGCGGCTGCGCTGGGCCACCAGCATCGTGAACGTGTTGAAGATGATGAAGGAGCCGACGAAGATCGAGATCGCGGCGAAGACGAGCAGGAAGATGCTGAAGAAGCTGAGCGCGTCCTTGATGTCGCCCGAGTCCTCCGCCGCCAGCTGCTCTCCGGTCAGGGCCTGGTAGCGCGACGGCACCGCCCCGGCGACGCGGTCGCGCAGCTCGTCGTCACCTACGCTCCCGTCGCCGACCACCAGGATCTCGCTGTAGGAACCCGGTGTGCCCAGCGCCTGAGGTGCCGTGCCCGGGTCGAACAGGGTGACGGTGGCGCCGGCGAGACTGCCGCCCTCGCCGAAGCTGACGATGCCGCTGACGGTCTCCTCACGCGGCCCCGACTGGGTCAGGACCTTGATCCGGTCGCCCACCCCGATGCCGTTGTCGGCGGCCGTGGTCTGGTCGATGGCCACTTCGCCCGCCGCGGACGGAGGCTCGCCGTCCTGGAGCTTGTAGGGGTTCAGCCGTGACGTGCCGAGCCAGGCACCGCCGAACGTCGGCGCGCCGCTGGTCTCGACCACCTTGCCCTCGGGGGTGACGACCTGGGCGAAGCCGTAGGAGTCACCCTTGGCCTCCTCGACCCCCGGAACGGCCTCGACCCGGTCGAGGACCTCGGCGGGCACGGGCGGACGGGCCTGTGCCGGGTCGCCGCCCTCGGCGACGTTCACCTCGAACGCGGACCTGCCGCGGACCCCGACGTCGGTGCCGGCGTAGGCCGTGCTGAAGAGCTTGTCGAAGGTGGCGTTCATGGTGTCGCCGAGGATCAGCGTCCCGGAGACGAACGCCACCCCCAGGACCACGGCCAGGGCCGTCAGCAGCAGGCGCAGCTTGCGCGCCAGGAGGCTCTTGAAGGTGACGCGGAGCATGTCACGACCCCCGCTGGGCCGGCAGGTCGAAGTGCTTCATGCGGTCGAGCACCGACTCGGCCGTCGGCCGGAGGATCTCGTCGACGATCCGGCCGTCGCCGAGGAACACCGCACGGTCCGCGTGGGACGCCGACACCGGGTCGTGCGTGACCATCACGATGGTCTGGCCCATGTCGCGCACGCAGTCGCGCAGGAAGGACAGGACCTCACCGCTGGAACGCGAGTCGAGGTTGCCGGTCGGCTCGTCCGCGAAGATGACGGTCGGCCGGGTGGCGATGGCACGAGCGCACGCGACACGCTGCTGCTGCCCGCCGGAGAGCTCGCTGGGCCGGTGGGTCAGCCGGTCCCGCAGCCCGACCGTGTCGATCACGCGGTCGAGCCACTCACGGTCCGGGGCCCGCCCGGCCAGGTCCATGGGCAGGCTGATGTTCTCCAGCGCGTTCAGCGTCGGGACCAGGTTGAACGCCTGGAAGACGAAGCCGACCTCGTCGCGGCGCAGCCGGGTCAGCTCCTTGTCCTTCAAGGTCGCGAGGTCGGTCGACCCCAGCCACGCCTCGCCCGAGGTGGGCACGTCGAGCCCCGCGAGGCAGTGCATGAGGGTCGACTTGCCGGAGCCGGAGGGGCCCATCACGGCGGTGAACTGGCCGCGGGGGAAGTCCACGGTCACCTCATCGAGGGCCACGACGCGGGTCCCGCCCTCGCCGTAGACCTTGGTCAGTTTCGCGGCGCGGGCGGCGACCGTGGTGTCCGGGGCGGTGGCGGTGTCGGGTGTGGTGCTTGTCACGACGATCTCCTCGGGGGCCGGTGAAGACCTGCTCACGCTAGAGCCCGCGCCCACCGGTTTGTGGGCTTCTCCGGGAGAAGTCCGGGTGACCTCGGGCACATCTCGGGGTGAACCCCGGGCCGCGCTCAGACCTCGTCGCCGGGGGTGTGCGGCGACGGCCGCTCGTCTGCGGCCCGGGCCTGTGGGACCGCGGGCACCGGCAGCACCGGCAGCGGCGGCGGGGTGCCGCCGAAGGCCGGGCAGAGCTCCTGGTGGTCGCACCAGTCGCAGAGCCGGCTCGGGCTCGGACGCCAGTCACCTCGCTCTGTGGCGCGGCTGATCGCCGTCCACA
>JBOGDY010000187.1:0-5134 GCA_050742955.1 Actinomycetes bacterium
ACCTTGCGCTGCTCGGACGTCACGTCCGCAAGGCGCTCTGCGTCGGTGGCGGCGCCTGCGTGGTTGGCACCGGCACCTTCGTTCTGCTCGGGCACGGTGGGGCGGTCTGAGGCGGTCGGCTCGGCAGCCCACGCGTTGACACCTGCGGTCAGAGCCAGGGTCGCGGCCATGATCCCCGAAGCCACACCCATCCGCCGGATCGAGATCCGGTTCCTCAACAAGGCAGTCCCTCCAGCATGTGCACGCCACGATCTGCGACGCGAGGCCGGGACCCCCGGGTCACGGGCCTCCCCGGGTCTCGAGGGGGCTCGGGCCTCACCGGAGCGGGCGGGGCCGCGCGGTACCGCGTAAGGCGGCGCCTTCGGGTATGTCACGGACAGTGACCGGATACCACGGGAAGGCGCGGGGGTCTCAGCCCCTCGAGAGTGCACAGAGGACGCGGGAAAAGGCCAATCCTGGCCGCGTGCGTTACGTCACACGGCCGTCAAGATCGACAGTCCGGCAAAGCGCTGTCACTCAGCGTTACAGGATTGCCCCGTCCGGCGGGCCTCAGGCCGGCAGGTCCTCGAGCATCTCGGTGACCAGGGCGGCGATCGGCGACCGCTCGGACCGGGTCAGCGTCACGTGCGCGAACAGCGGATGCCCCTTGAGGGCCTCGATGACCGACGCCACGCCGTCATGGCGGCCCACCCGCAGGTTGTCGCGCTGGGCCACGTCGTGGGTGAGCACCACCCGTGAGCCCTGGCCGACCCGGGACAGCACCGTCAGCAGCACGTTGCGCTCCAGCGACTGGGCCTCGTCGACGATCACGAACGCGTCGTGCAGCGACCGGCCGCGGATGTGGGTCAGCGGCAGCACCTCGAGCATGCCGCGGTCGATGATCTCGTCGACGACGTCGCCGGTGACGAGCGCACCCAGGGTGTCGAACACCGCCTGCGCCCACGGGTTCATCTTCTCCGCCTCCGAGCCGGGGAGGTAGCCGAGGTCCTGGCCGCCCACGGCGTAGAGCGGCCGGAAGACGACCACCTTGCGATGCTGACGCCGCTCCATGACGGCCTCGAGGCCGGCGCACAGCGCAAGTGCCGACTTGCCGGTGCCCGCACGCCCGCCCAGCGAGACGATGCCGATGTCCGGGTCGAGCAGCAGGTCGAGCGCCACCCGCTGCTCGGCGCTGCGCCCGTGCAGGCCGAACGCGTCGCGGTCGCCGCGCACCAGCCGCACCTGCTTGTCGGCGGTGACGCGGCCGAGAGCGCTGCCTCGCTCGGACAGCAGCACCAGCCCGGTGTGGCACGGCAGCTCGCGGACCTCCGCGAGGTCGACCCGCTCCGCGTCGTACATCTGGTCGATCAGCTCGGCCGGGACGGTCAGCTCGGTCATGCCGGTCCAGCCGGACTCGACCGTGCCGGTGCCGCGGTACTCCTCGGCGGTGAGGCCCACCGCTGACGCCTTGACCCGCATGGGCAGGTCCTTGCTGACCAGGGTGACGTCGGCACCCTCGGAGCCGAGGTTGCGCGCCACGGCCAGGATCCGCGAGTCGTTGTCCCAGCTCTGCGTCAGCGGCCGGAACCCGGGGGGCAGCACGGCGGGATCGGTGTGGTTGAGCTCGACGCGCAGCGTGCCGCCGCGCCCACCCACCGGCAGCGGTGTGTCGAGTCGGCCGTGCCGGACCCGCAGGTCGTCCAGCAGCCGCAGCGCCTGTCGGGCGAAGTAGCCCAGCTCGGGGTGCGCCCGCTTGCCTTCGAGCTCGCTGATCACGACGACGGGGAGGACGACCTCGTGCTCGTCGAAGCGGAGCAGGGCCAGCGGGTCGGCGAGCAGCACACTGGTGTCCAGCACGAACGTACGCCGGTGCGCGGTAGCAGCCACGGAGGATCCCCTTTGCGCCAGCACCCGGGCGCGGTGCGGCTGACGCCGACGCCGCGCGGGTGGGTGTCGAAGGCCGGGACAGGACCCCGAGGGCCGGTCGCCGGCCCTCCCCGCTGCTGCAGAACCAGCACGCGCATCAGCACGGAACGTGGGCCCTCCCGGGCGGCCGGCGCGGATGCCGTCCGCTGCTTTCGGACGGTACGCCGGGGCGGGCACCCCACCCCTGCCGACACGCGGATGTTCACCCAGATGTCCCGCAGGACACCGATCCTCAGGCGCCGAACCGCCGGTTGCGGGCGGCATAGGCGCGGATCGCCCGCAGGAAGTCGACCTTGCGGAAGTCCGGCCAGTAGGCCTCACAGAAGTAGAACTCCGAGTTGGCGCTCTGCCAGAGCAGGAAGCCGGACAGCCGCTGCTCGCCGGACGTGCGGATCACCAGGTCCGGGTCGGGTTGGCCCTTGGTGTAGAGGTGTTCGGCGATGTGCTCGACGTCGAGCACCTGGGCCAGGTCCTCGATGGCGGTGCCCTTGGTCGCGTGCTCCTGCAGCAGCGAGCGCACCGCGTCGGCGATCTCGCGCCGGCCGCCGTAGCCGATGGCCACGTTGACGTGCAGCCCCCGCCGGTCGGCGGTGCGCTCATCGATCTCCTTGAGCAGCCGCGCCGTCGGGTCCGGCAGGAGGTCGAGGGCGCCCACCGGGTGAACGCGCCAGTCACCGGAGTCGGCGAGGCTCGTCACCGCCTGCTCGATGATGGACAGCAGCGAGCTCAGCTCGTGTTCCGGGCGGTTGAGGTTGTCGGTGGAGAGCAGCCAGAGCGTGACCACCTCGACGTCGAGCTCCTCGCACCAGCCGAGCAGCTCCTCGATCTTGTCGGCGCCGGCCTGGTGGCCGGTGGCGGCCTGCCCTCCGACAGCGCGGGCCCAGCGCCGGTTGCCGTCGAGGATCACGCCCACGTGCCGAGGCATCTGGTCGGGGGCCAGACCCGCGGCGACGCGGCGGGCGTAGACGCCGTAGAGCAGGTCACGCAGACCCATCGCGTGTGCTCGCCTCCCTCACCGACTCGGGCAGCGGCACGATACTCCCGCCCGCGGTGCCGGGGGTCCCACGACGCCTGCGCGTGATCCAATGGTCCTCATGACCCCTCCCGACCGCCGAGACGGGCCGGCCGGCCGGAGCACGCCCGTCGAGACGGCTGCCGAGGGCCTCGCCGGTGCGGTGAAGCCCCACCTGCGCGGCTGGTTGCACGCCGGCACCTTCCCGCTCGCCGTCGCCGCCGGGATCGTGCTCGTGACGCTCGCCGACGGGACCCAGGCCACCGTCGCGACCGCGGTCTTCGCCACCAGCGCGGCGCTGCTGTTCGGGGTGAGCGCGGTCTACCACCGGGGCGACTGGTCACCCCGCACGGAGCGACTGCTCAAGCGCCTCGACCACTCCAACATCTTCCTGATCATCGCCGGCAGCTACACCCCGTTCGCGGTGCTGCTGCTCGACGACGGGAGCGGGGAGACGCTGCTCTGGATCATCTGGGCGGCGGCTCTGGGCGGCATCGCCTTCCGGGTGCTGTGGGTGGGTGCCCCCCGATGGCTGTACACACCGGTCTACATCGCGATGGGCTGGGTTGCGCTCTTCTACCTGCCCGCCATCCTGGAGCGCGGCGGCGTCGCCGTGGTCACCCTGCTCGCCGTGGGCGGACTGCTCTACAGCCTCGGCGGCATCGTCTACGCCGCCAAGCGCCCTGACCCGTCGCCGCGCTGGTTCGGCTTCCACGAGGTCTTCCACGCGCTGACCCTGGCGGCGTTCACCGTGCACTACGTCGCGGTATCGATCACGACCTACACCTACGCCGGCTGAGGACCGGCGGGACTAGGCGGAGTCGGACCGGTCCGGTCCCTGCGCGCGAACCTGTTCCACCGCCTCCATCGCCGAGCGCAGCTCGCCGAGCCACTCCTCGGTGTTCTTCCCGACCAGCCGGACGCACCAGGCCAGTGCCTCGGACCGCGAGCGGGCCACGCCGGCCTCGACCAGGGTGTCGAGCACCAGCCGCTCGGGCTGCCGCAGCCGGGTCATCACCGGGACGGCCAGGTGCGTGAACAGCACCCGGCGGTCCTCGCACTCGACGCCCCAGGCGACCTTGCGCCGGAACCGGTGCTCCGCCTCGCGGGCCACCGCGATGCGGCGGTCGCGGGTGTCCTCCCGGAAGGCCTTGACCTTGCCCTCCACCGCGGCGGACCGCTCGGCGGTCGACACCTCACCCACCGCGGGGGCGCCGATGCGGCCGACCACGGTGATCTCCTCGCGGTCGACGCTCACCTCCACCGGTGCCTCGAACCAGCCGTCCGGCAGGCGGCCGCTGAACCAGCCGCGGATCTCGTCGTGCACATCCTTGCTCATGACCCGATGATTACATGCTTACAGCCTTACGCAAGCGCCGTTCGCCGTGGGCGGACGGGCCCTAGCCGGACCGGGTGCCGAGCGAGGCGGCCAGCGCGGCCGGGTCGGTCGTCGGCCGCTCGCAGACGAAACGACGGCACACGTAGGCCGCCGACCTGCCCTCGACCAGCGGCCGGTCCCGCAGCAGCGGCACCGCCGTCGACCGCTGCGGGTCCCCCAAGGCGACGGCCGCGCCGGGTGCCGGCGCCAGCAGCGCCGCCCGGTGCAGGTCACAGGTCGCGGCCTCGTCGGGCCGGCCGACGACCGCGACCTCGCGGGGCCCGTCGAGCAGCGCCTCGGCGACCGACAGCCCCCAGCCGGCGAACCGGGCGTGCCTCTCGGCGAGCAGGCCGTAGACGCCGAGCGCCGCCTCGGCGGCCTCCCTGTGCCCGGCCGAGCCGGTGTAGGCGGCGTAGGTCAGCAGCGCACCGGCCGCCGCCGACTGCCCGGCCGGAGTGGCGTTGTCGGTCGGGTCCTGCGGGCGGCGGACGAGCGTCTCCGCGTCGTCGGCGGTGTCGAAGAACCCCCCGGCGCCGTCACCGAAGTGGGCGAGCACCTGGTCGAGCAGGTCACCCGCCTGCCGCAGCCACGACTCCTCCCCGGTGACCGCGTACAGGGCGAGGAATCCCTCGGCCACGTCGCCGTAGTCCTCGAGCACGCCCGCCGGCGCCCCGACCACACCGTCCCGCGACACCCGCCGCAGCCGGCCGCCCTCGACGTGCACCGACACCAGCAGGCCGGCGGCGCCGCGGGCGGCGTCGACCAGGTCGGGACGGTCGAGCAGTGCACCCGCCTCGGCCATGCCGGCGACCGCCAGCCCGTTCCAGGCGGCGACCACC
>JBOGDY010000188.1:0-5098 GCA_050742955.1 Actinomycetes bacterium
GCCGCAGGGTCACGGTGCGCAGGATGCCGGCCACGGTGACCCGCTCCCGCCGCGGCAGCTCGGCGATCAGCGTGGCGCCCACCTGCCGGCAGTCTTGCTGCAGCTCGGCTGCCTCGTGCTCCTTGGCAGAGCTCGCGAGCCGGTTGAGGGCCCGGCGCAGCGGCCCTGGCGACTGCTCGCTCATCTACCCAGCGTATGCCCAGCGAGCCGCCGGCGGCCTCACCGGATCTCGGTGATCTCCGGGCCGCGCCGGAACGGCTGCAGGGGGTCGCCGCTGCCCTGGTCACCGCCTTCGACGTCGCCCGACGTGGCACCGGGCGCCGGTCCGGGCAGCCGCAGCGCGATGGGCTCGCGCGGCGCCATGGCCTCCGAACCGCGGACCACGACCACGTCGCAGAACAGCTCGAGCAGCGCCTCGTCGGCACCCTCCTCGACGGCCGGGCGGCCGGTCAGGACGCCGCGCAGGAACCAGCGGGGCCCGTCGACACCGAGGAACCGGGCCGGCTGGACGCCCGACCGCCCCTCCTGGTCGCGAACCGGCACCTTCGTGCGCAGCTCGACCCCCAGGGGGCCGTCGACCTCGTCGGCGGTGCCGCCCTGGGCGGTGATGCCGGTCCGGATCTCGTCGCGCACCTCGTCCCAGATGCCGTCCGTACGAGGGGCGGCGAACGGCTGCAGCTGGAGAGCGCCATCGGCCATCACCAGCGTGACGGCGACCACGTGGCCGGTGTTCTGGTCGGCCTCGACCCGCACCTCCAGGCCTTCGCGGCCCGGGATCCACACCCCGCCGAGGTCGACGCGGCCCTTGCCGGGGTCCTCGACCTCGGACACGTCCCAGGGACCGGCGCGTCGGCCGCCTGCCGGCGTGCCGTCCTCCGGCTCGTCGTTCGCGCCGTCCTCGTCGGTCGCGCCGGCGTCGAGGCTCTCGACCGGTTGGCCGCCCGTCTCGTCCTCGCCGCGGCGCCGTCGGAACACGCTCACCCGTCGCTCCTGTCCGCTCCCGGAGCCGGCGCCAGGTCGGTGAAACCGCCCGTGGACCCGTGCCCTCCCTCGCCCCGAGCCGACCCCGGCAGCAACCCGACCTCGTGGAAGGTCGCCCTCTCGACCGGTTGGACGACCAGCTGCGCGATGCGGTCGCCCCGGCTGAGCCGGACCGGCACGGCGGGGTCGTGGTTCACGAGCAGCACCTTGATCTCACCCCTGTAGCCCGCGTCGACCGTGCCCGGCGCGTTGACGATGCCGACACCGAAGCGGGCCGCCAGGCCCGACCGGGGGTGGACGAACGCGGCGTAGCCGTCGGGCAGGGCGATCGCGACTCCGGTGGGCACCATCGCCCGCCCGCCCGCCGGGAGCTCGACGTCGACGGCCGTGAGCAGGTCTGCGCCCGCGTCCCCCGGGTGCGCGTAGGTCGGCAGCGGCAGGTCCGCGTCGAGCCGCTGGATGAGGACGTCGACGGTCACCGGACGACCCTACTCACGCGCACCCGGGCACGCAGGGTCGGCCGTCGCCGGACGCGGTGCGAGGCTGTGTCCGTGCCCACCGACCCGACCCCGACCTTCCAGGAGAGGTTGTGGCCGCCCGCCTGGTTGTGGGTGGCCGGTTGGGTGTTCGTCCTGTCGCTGGGCCTGGCGTTCTACGCAGCGCTCGGCCCGGCCTGGGGACTGCTCGCGGTGGTGGTGCCCGGTGCGTTGCTCATGTGGGGCCTGGTGGCGGCGGCCGCGCAGGTCTCCGTACGCCGTGGAGAGCTGTTGGCCGGTGGCGCCCACATCCCGCTGGAGCACCTGGGGCCGGTGGACGTGCTCGACCCCGACCGGGCGCGGGCCGTGCGCGGGCCGGAGTCGGACCCCGCGGGCTACCACCTCATCCGCGGCTGGGTGCCGGGCGGGGTGCGGGCAAGGGTCACCGACCCGGCCGACCCCACGCCGTACTGGTTCGTGGCGACGCGCCGCCCGGGCGACCTGGCCGCCGCGATCGAGGCGTCACGCCCCCGCATCGAAGGCGGGTGACCGGGGCCGCAGATCGTCCCGGACCTGGTTGCCGAGTCGCCGCGACTCGCGGTGGTTGACGATGCTGCCGGCGACCGCGCCCGACATCATCGGGCCCAGCGTGCTCAGGTTCCGCCCGGCCCGCTTCACCAGCCGCACCCGGATCGCCCGCTTCGCCGTGCTGCCGAGAGCGAAGCGCAGCGTGGCCGGGTCGAAGGGGTCGACGCCCCGTCGGGTGGTCCACGCCATCAGGTACGCCGAGGCCCGCGCCCGCCCGCCGCCACCGACCGACCTTCCGTAGACCTCGTGCAGCTCGGCCATCAGCTTGATCTCGATCGCCGCGACCACCAGCGTCTCTGCGGCGATCTGCGCGGGGGCGGTGAGCAGCGTCGGCGGGGCGGTGAACTCGACGGCGGCGAGAGCCCCTCCGGCGGCACCGACCGCCGCGGTGCCCTTGGCCGCGCCGGCGATCAGGGCCTCGGCCAGGTCCTCCTGTCCAAGGCCCGGGTGCTGGGCCTGCAGGGTCTGCAGGTCGCGCACCGGGATGCGGGGGGCGACGTCGACGAGCAGGTCGGTCAGCCACCGGCCACCGAGGACGGAGGCACGGCCCGCGGTCCGGGCCGAGGCGGCCAGGGCGGTGGTCAGGGAGCCGAGGGCCCGGCCCTGGTCCCGTCGGCCGGCGCCGTCGGGGCGCTCGACGAGACGGGCCACGAGGGCGCCGACGTGCGGCGACCCGGTCGGCTCCGCATGCCCGGGCCCGGGGTCGCCACAGTCGCGCGGCTGGTTGTCGGGCATGCCCGCAAGCCTGCCCTCGATCAGGCCGCGCAGTCCTTGCAGATCAGCCGCGCGCCCTTCTGCTTGGCGAGCTGGCTGCGGTGGTGGACGAGGAAACAGCTGGAGCAGGTGAACTCGTCGGCCTGGCGGGGCAGTACCCGGACCGAGAGCTCCTCGTTGGACAGGTCCGCGCCGGGCAGCTCGAGCGACTCGGCCAGGTCGGCCTCGTCGACGTCGACGGTGCCCGCCGCCTTGTCAGCACGACGAGCCTTGAGCTCTTCGATGCTGTCCTCGGACATCTCGTCGTCGGTCTTGCGCGGGGAGTCGTAGTCCGTTGCCATGTTAGAAAAGTCACCCTTTCCGTAGGGTGGCCGGTGCCACATTGGTGCCGATGGGCGTGAGATGCAGGTCGTGCGGGCCGTGTAACGCGCGGCGCTGCGCGTTTGTGCCCGGCTCGGGGCGACGATTGTGCCATCGACGAGCAGCGGATGATAACCGTTCTGCCGACCAGGCCGCGCCGGAGTCCGGGAGCCGGGTCCGTTCGGCCGCCCGACCGGCTCGATCGGTGGCTCGGGCGGCGCTCCCCTGTTCCGGTTTGTCCCTTGTCGGTGCGACAGTGGTTGGCATGAGCGAGTTCCACAGCGAGATCCGTGACCGGATGGCGGCCGCCCGCCGCTCCCTGGCCGAGGCCCGGCATGACTCCGACGACTACCTCGTGCAGGTCCGGCTCGGCGAGCTCGAGTCGTTGGAGCGGCTGGCCAGCGACCACGGAGCGGAGTCGGCCTGACGTCGCCACCGCCGCGTCACGCTCCGCCGTGGACTCACAGGCCATAGCGGTGCAGCTCCTCCAGGTGCACCGTCTCCTCGTCACCGTCGGGCGCTGATCCGTCCGGTCGGCCGGTCTCCCAGAGGATCGTCGCGTTCCGCCCGTCGAGCATGAGGGTGGCCAGCGCGTTGTCGAACCACGGGCCGTGCTCGACCGTCCAGCCGATGGCCGGGTCGCGGACTCTCGCGGCCCTCGCCAGGCCGCGTCCCACGACCCGGGCGAGCCCGAAGGACGCGACGCCGTTGGCGTAACGGACGACCTGCGGCAGCGGGTTGCGGATCGGCGAGCAGACCGCCTGGTAGATCCGGCTGGACCGCACGCCCTGTCCCGGCACCCGGGCCCGGGCGAGATAGCTGTAGTGCACGTCGCCGGACAGGAACACGATGGTCGCGGGCGGCCGTCCGCGACCTCCGGTGGCGACCTCCCGCACGACGCGGGCCATCGCGTCGAAGGAGCGGCGGAACCCGGCCCAGTGCTCGAGGTCGCTGGCCTGACGGACCGTTTCGCCCCAGCGGGCGGCGCGCGGGCCCCAGGCGCCCTCGGCGACCGCCTCGTTCCAGCCCTCCACGTGGTGGATGCCGGTCGGCAGCAGGTAGGGCAGCGACGTCCCGATCAGCAGGTGGTCGACGTCTCCGCGGGCCAGCGCGTCGAACCACGCCCACTCCTGGTCGTCGATCAACGTGCGCTGCCCCGGCTCGAGCACCCGCGCGGCCCGCGAGTCCAGAACCACCAGGCGCACCCGTCCGAAGTCGCGGGCGAAGCTCCAGCGGTTGTGCCGGGGGTCCTCGTCGGAGGCCCGGGCGAACTCGTCGAGGATCTCGCCGGCGTCGCCGTCGGCCGCCCGCACGGCGGCGAGCAACGGGTCCTCGGCGCGGTCGACGGGCGAGAGGTTGCCCAGGTGCTGGTAGACCCAGTAGGACGCCAGACCGCCGACGATGCGGTCTCGCCACCACGGCTGGGCGGCCATCTGCTCGCGCCACGTGGCGGAGGTGTTCCAGTCGTCGCGGATGTCGTGGTCGTCGAAGATCATCGCGCTGGGCAGCGTGGAGAGCAGCCAGCGGTTGGCCGGGTCGGTCCACGCCAGCCGGTAGAGGTAGGTGTACTCCTCGAAGTCGGCCAGCTCGGGCCCCGGCTCCTCGTCCACGTCCCGGCGCGCGGCGATGAGGCGCTGCATCTCCTCGGACGTCTCGTCGGCATAGACCTGGTCGCCGACCAGCAGCAGGGCGTCCGGCCACTCGTCGGGCTGCTGCCCGGCCATCCGGCCGGCGAACGCGCGCAGGGTGTCGACCCCGTGGGTGCGGTTCATCGCCGGGGTGTGCGGGACCGATGTCCGGCACGACCCGAAGGTCAGCCGGAGCGGCCGGCTCGCGTCGAACGTGCGGACCACGCTCGGCGGGAACCGCGACCCCGGCTTCGGCCACACCACCCGGCCGTCCAGCCGCACGTCGTACGCCGTGGTCGTGCCCGGCTCCAGGCCCCCGACCTCGACCAGCGCGTAGTGGTGGCCGTGCAC
>JBOGDY010000189.1:0-5085 GCA_050742955.1 Actinomycetes bacterium
AGGAACTTGTTCTCGTCCAGCTCGGAGTACATCCGTTCGACGGTGCGCTGGATCATCGCCAGGACCGTCGCGTCGCGGTTGTCGTCGTTCTCCTTGAGGTCGTCGGCGTGCAGCGGCAGCTCTGCCCTGATGTACTTCGAGAAGATGTCGCGCGCCGACTCGGCGTCCGGCCTCTCGATCTTGATCTTCACGTCGAGGCGGCCGGGCCGCAGGATCGCCGGGTCGATCATGTCCTCACGGTTGGACGCGCCGATCACCAGCACGTTCTCGAGGCCCTCGACGCCGTCGATCTCGGACAGCAGCTGCGGCACGATGGTGTTCTCCACGTCGGACGACACGCCTGAGCCGCGGGTGCGGAACAGCGAGTCCATCTCGTCGAAGAACACGATGACCGGTGTGCCTTCCGACGCCTTCTCCCGGGCCCGCGAGAACACCAGCCGGATGTGCCGCTCGGTCTCGCCGACGTACTTGTTCAGCAGCTCGGGGCCCTTGATGTTGAGGAAGAACGAGCGACCCTCGGGCTTGCCGGTCACCTCGGCGACCTTCTTGGCCAGCGAGTTCGCCACAGCCTTCGCGATCAACGTCTTTCCGCACCCTGGCGGGCCGTAGAGCAGCACTCCCTTGGGCGGGCGCAGCTGGTGCTCCTGGAACAGCTCGGGGTGCAGGTAGGGCAGCTCGACGGCGTCACGGATCTGCTCGATCTGTGCGGCGAGGCCACCGATGAGCGTGTAGTCGATGTCGGGGACCTCTTCGAGCACCAGCTCCTCGACCTCGGACTTCGGCACCCGTTCGTAGACGTAGCCGGAACGCGGCTCGAGCAGCAGCGACTCTCCGACGCGCAGGTGCTCCTGACGCAGCGGCTCGGCGAGACGGACGACCTTCTCCTCGTCGGTGTGCCCGACGACCAGGGCGCGCTCGCCGTCGGCGAGCACCTCCTTGAGCATGACGACCTCGCCGACGCTCTCGAACTTCAGCGCCGCGACGACGTTCATCGCCTCGTTGAGCATGACCTCCTGGCCGCGCTCCAGGTCGTCGAGGTCGACGCTGGGGCTGACCGCGACGCGCAGCTTGCGACCCCCGGTGAAGATGTCGACCGTGTCGTCGTCGTTGCGCGCGATGAACACGCCGAAGCCGGCCGGCGGTTGCGCGAGCCGGTCGACCTCCTCCTTCAGGGCGATGATCTGGTCACGCGCCTCCTTGAGGGTGGAGACCAGCCGCTCGTTCTGGGTGGTCACCGAGGCGAGGTTCGCCTGCAGGTCCGCGACCCGCTCCTCGAGCGCGCGCTCCTGCCGCGGCGACTCCGTGAGCCTGCGCCGGAGCGCGCTGACCTCGTCCTGCAGCGCACTGACCTGCTCGGTCGGGTCGCCTCTGCGTCCCGACGCGCCAGAGCGCGTCTCGTCACCAGTGGCCGGCACGGCGTCACCTCCCTCGGGGGTGCTCCCGGTCGAGAGCCGTGCCCCCGACATTACCTTCGGCAGGTCCGGTTGGGACCTGCAACATCGCGTGTCGGGCGTTCCAGTCGAGTCACCGGTGCCACCGCCACGCTATCCAGTCCGCTCCAGGCCCGCACCGGTCCAACGCCATCCCGCGGTGAACCGCCGGTCCGGGCAGCACCGTGGCACCTCCGGCGAGGAGTAGGTCGTGCCGCTGGCCTGCACGGACCCGCCCCGGACACGGACCGACGTCAGCAGCACGTCGTCGGCGGGCTCCACCAGCCGGTCCACCAGCCGGGGGGCTCCCGGCGCGGCGTCGAAGACGAGCAGTGCGCTCGGTGGGCTCCCGGCGCCGGCGGCACAGCGCACCGTCACGAGCGCCTCGGCCGCCGGGTCGCCGCCCAGCCCGCCGTCCAGGTCGGCGAGCTGCACGTCCTGCACCTGGGTGCCGGTGCCCTCGCAGCCGATCCGGTAGTCCATGCCGGCCCAGTCCACCCGGTCGAGGCGCCCACCCGGGCCCGACGAGGCCGGGGAGGCGGACAGCGCGTCCGGTGAGCCGGGTGGGGGCCGCTGCGCCACCTCGGTCCGGCCGAACGAGACCCACACCGCCAGCGCAATGAGGGCGGCCAGGACGCCGATGACGGCAACGATCCCGGCACGGCGCTGGGTCGGGTCGCCCGACGGGCTCACGTCCCTCCGTCCTCCGCGTGGGCACCCTTGGCGGGTCGCCGCCGCCGCAGCGGCGGGGACACCCCGTGGGCGAGCCGGCGCGAGGTGACCAGGAAACCCGTGTGCCCCACCATGCGGTGCTCCGGGCGTACGGCGAGGCCCTCGAGGTGCCAGCCGCGGACCAGGGACTCCCACGCGTGGGGCTCGGTGAACGTCCCGTGCTCCCGCAGCGCCTCCGCGATCCGGGACAGCTGGGTGGCCGTGGCGACGTAGCAGATCACGACCCCACCCGGCACGAGTGCGCGGGACACCGCGTCGAGGCAGTCCCAGGGAGCCAGCATGTCGAGGACCACACGGTCGACGTCGGTCTCGTCCATTGACTCCGCCAGATCGCCGACGGTGAGCCGCCAGGCCGGGTGCGGTCCGCCGAAGAACTCCTCGACGTTGGTGCGGGCGATGTCGGCGAAGTCCGCCCGGCGTTCGTACGACGTGACCTGGCCGTCGTCGCCCACCGCACGCAGCAGGGACATGGTCAGGGCGCCGGACCCGACACCCGCCTCGACGACCCGGGCGCCCGGGAAGATGTCGGCCATGTGCACCACCTGGCCGGCGTCCTTCGGGTAGACGACGGCGGCCCCGCGCGGCATCGACAGCACGTAGTCGGCGAGCAGCGGCCGCAGCGCGAGGTAGCTCACTCCCCCGGTCGTGGTGACGACGGTGCCCTCCGGGTGGCCGATGAGCGCGTCGTGCGCCATGGATCCCTTGTGGGTGAAGAACTCCTTGCCGGCCGCGAGGGTGATCGTGTGCATCCGCCCCTTGGGGTCGGTGAGCTGGACCCGGTCGCCGCCCGCGAACGGGCCTCTGCGGCGAGCGGCTCCCGCGGGGCCTGACCGTTGCGACATGGTGGGCGAGTCTAGGGCGGGTCGGGCACCACGCCTCGGCCCGCGTCGGGTCGCGCCGCGACGGCGCGCTCGACGTCGGACGCGGCCAGGATGCCGTAGATCTCGCCGCTCGGCTCGACGACGAGGTACTCGCTGGAGTGACGTCGGGTGATCGCGACGACCAGGTCCTCACCGGTCAGCTCGGCCGACACCACCAAGTCGGGCATCAGCCGCCTGGCCAGGTCACCGACCGGGACCCACGGCCGGCGGGGCTCCGGTGTCGCGCGCGCCGCGTCCTCGTCGACCAGGCCGGTCGGATGGCCCTCCCCGTCGACGACGACGAGGCCCCGCGCCCCCGCCTCCTGGGCCCGGCGGAGCGCCTCTGCCAGCGGCATGTCGGCACTGACAGGGATGGCACGGCGGGTGAGGTGCCGGACGGACAGGCCGGGGATGCGTCGCTGCAGCTGGGCGGCCTTCAGAGCCTGTGAGGCGCCCACCCAGATGAAGGAGCCCAGCAAGGCGCCCCACACCATGCCGATCACGTCCACCGGACGGCCGCTCGCGGCACTGAGCAGGACCGGCAGCGCGAGGACGAGCAGTGCGACGCCGCGGCCGCACCAGGCGGCAGCCACGACGCCGGTGAGCCGCTGGCCGGTGACCCGCCAGACCGCCGCCGCCAGGACGCGCCCGCCGTCGAGGGGCAGCCCGGGCAGCAGGTTGAAGACACCGACGACCAGGTTGCTCGCCATCACGGCCCAGGCCAGGAGACGCCCTACGGTCCCCGGCTCCAGGACCTCGGCGACCCCGTAGCCGGCCACCGCCAGCAACAGCGACACGAGCGGCCCGGCCACGGCGATGCCGGCCTCACGTCCCGGTGTGGGCGACTGCTTCTCGATCTCGGACACGCCGCCGAGCAGGTAGAGGCTGATGCGGCGCACCGGCAGGCCGGCCCGCAGCGCGACGACCGTGTGGCTCAGCTCGTGGACGAGCACGGAGAGGTAGAGCAGCACCGCGAAGGCCAGCGAGACGGCGTACTTCCAGTCGCCGATCCCCGCCACCTGCTGCTCGACCTCTGCCGCGAACACCCACGTGATCAGGGCCGCCACGATGAACCAGGTCGGCGCCAGGTAGACGGGCACGCCGAAGGGCCGGCCGATCAGCAGCCCGGGCCCCCGCCCACGGCCGGCCTCGGCGCCGGGTCCGGTCGGCCGGACCGGTCCGGGTGAGGCGTCCACAGGTCGATGCTAGGTGCTCACGTGCGTCCCCAACCTGGGCGCGTCCCGGTGTCGTGTCGGAGGTCGCACCTAGAGTCCTCCCCATGAGCTCGCCGGCCCCCAGTCCGTCCGACACGGAGACCGTCCCTCCGGTGCCCTCGTTGTCGCCGTCCCGGGCCAGCGACTTCATGACCTGCCCGCTGCTCTACCGGTTCCGGGTGCTCGACCGGCTGCCCGAGCGGCCCAGCCCGGCGGCGACCCGCGGCACCGTCGTCCACGCGGTGCTCGAGCGGCTCTTCGACCTGCCCGCGGCCGACCGCACACCCGAGCAGGCAGGCGAGCTGCTGCGCCCCGAGTGGGACCGGCTGCTCGCCGACGAGCCCGAGCTGGCCGGGCTCTTCGCCGACGACGACGCCCTCGACGAGTGGCTCGGGGGTGCCCGCGACCTGCTCGGTGCCTACTTCGCGCTCGAGGACCCGCGCCGGCTCGAGCCGGCGGAGCGGGAGGCCTACGTGGAGTGCGACCTCGACAGCGGTCTGCGGCTGCGGGGCTACGTCGACCGCCTCGACGTGACGCCGGCGGGCGATGTCCGGGTGGTCGACTACAAGACCGGCCGGGCCCCACGCGAGGGCTTCGAGGCCAAGGCCATGTTCCAGATGCGGTTCTACGCCCTCGTGCTGTGGCGGCTCCACGGACGGGTGCCGCGCCTGCTGCAGCTGCTCTACCTCGGCAGCGGCGAGGTGCTGCGCTACGAGCCCGACGAGGCCGACCTGCGCGCGACCGAGCGCAAGCTGGCCGCACTGTGGACGGCGATCAGCCGCGCCACAGAGCGAGGTGACTGGCGTCCGAGCCCGAGCCGGCTCTGCGACTGGTGCGACCACCAGGAGC
>JBOGDY010000190.1:0-5085 GCA_050742955.1 Actinomycetes bacterium
GGTGGCGCGGACGGCGGAGCCGACGGTGGCGCGGACGGCGGAGCCGACGGTGGCGCGGACGGCGGAGCCGACGGTGGCGCGGACGGCGGAGCCGACGGTGGAGCGGACGGCGGCGCCGACCGCGGGGCCTGATCGGTCCTGCGCTGAGCACCGCACCTGACCCGGGCCGGATGGCCGGCGGTAGTGCCGGCCACCCGGCACTAGTCCGCTGCGTGTCGGTCGACCCGGCCCGCTTCGCCCGCGACCACTGGTCGAGGCGTGCGCTGCTCTCGACCAGGGAGATGCTTCCGTCGTCGTTCGACGACCTGTTCTCCCCGGCCGCCGTCGACGAGCTGCTGTCGCGCCGCGGACTGCGCACTCCCTTCATCCGTCTGGCCCGCGACGGTGAGGTCACCAACAGCCGGCGCTACACCCGTCCCGGTGGTGTCGGCGCCCAGGTCGGTGACCAGGTCGCCGACGACCGGGTGCTCGAGCTGTTCCTCGACGGGCACACGATCGTGCTCCAGGGGCTGCACCGGCTCTGGCCGCCGGTCATCGACTTCGCCGCCGCCCTGACGACCGACCTCGGCCACCCCGTGCAGGTCAACGCCTACGTCACGCCCCGCTCGTCGAGCGGGTTCTCCGCGCACTACGACGTGCACGACGTGTTCGTGCTGCAGGTCTCCGGCCAGAAGCGGTGGCGCATCCACGAGCCAGTCCTGCGTGACCCGTCCCGCGACCAGCCGTGGACCGACCACCGGGCGACTGTCGAGGCACGGGCCGCCGAGGAGCCGGTCATCGATGCGGTGCTGCGCCCCGGCGACGCCCTCTACCTGCCCCGCGGCTTCCTGCACGCAGCGCGGGCGCTCGGTGAGGTCTCGATCCACCTGACGGTCGGCGTCCACCCCGTCACCCGGCAGGCGGTCGTCGAGGCGCTCGCCGGCCTGGTCGCCGACGACCCCGCGCTGCGCACCTCGTTGCCGCTCGGCGTGGACGTGTCCGACCCCGCTGACCTGGAGCCCGACGTTTCGGCGACGGTCGAGGTGCTCGTGGCCCGGCTCCGTGCCATGACCACGCAGGACGTCGCCCGGCGCCTCGCCGAACGCCAGGTCGCGGGCAGCCGGCCGGGACCCATCGCGCCTCTCGCGCAGGCGGCCGCGTTCGACCGGCTCGACAACGACAGCGTCCTGACGGTGCGCCCGCACCTGCGCGCCGCCGTCCGTCAGGACGGCGACACCGTCGAGGTCGTGCTCCCCGACCGCACGCTGCGCCTCCCACCGGAGACCAGCAAGGCGCTGCGCGCACTCGTCGACGGTGCCCCGCTTCGGGTCGCCGACCTCCCCGGCCTCGACCCGGACGACGCGCTGGTGCTGGCCCGCCGGCTCGTCCGCGAGGCGGTGGCAGTCGTCGAGGGGCCCGCCGGTGCCGTGACGGGCGACGTCGCCCCTTGACGCAGCCCGCCGCTCTCCCGTCCACCCCGTTCCGCTGCTCATTCGCGGCGGAGCGCCGCGGTGACCCGTTCACCGGAACCGCTGCCCCGGCGGCCGGGATGGTGCTGGTCGAGCAGCCCGGACCCTGGGGCCGGTCGGCCCTCGTGCAGTCGCGGCTGGACCCGCGGGTCGGGGCCGCGCTGGGCGCTCGGGCCGTGGCCCACGGCATGCGGGTGCTGCTGATCCGGCGCCCGGGCCGGGACCCCGGCCGGGAGCGGCGCCGCTGGGCCGTCGTGGACTGCCGACCCGGGCACGAGGCCATCCGGTGGGGCGACTTCGGCGAGGACGCCGAGCTCACGGATCTCCCGCTGGACGGGCGCGCCGGCTCCCCGTCGTACGAGCCCTGCTTCCTCGTGTGCACCCACGGCCGGCACGACGCGTGCTGCGCGATCCGCGGCCGCCCCGTGGCGGCGGCGCTGGAGGCGGCACGGCCGGGCATGGTCTGGGAGTGTTCGCACGTCGGCGGCGACCGGTTCGCGGCCAACCTGGTGGCACTGCCGCACGGGCTCTACTACGGCCGGGTCGACGACCTCTCGGCCGTGCGGGTCGCCGAGGCGCACGAATCCGGACAGGTCGTGCCCGGGCTGCTGCGGGGGCGGTCCACGTTCGCGCCGGTGGTGCAGGCGGCGCAGGACCACGCCCGCCGTGTGCTGGGCGTCACCGCCATCAGCGCACTGCAGCCGGTGCACACGGCGCTCCTCGGTCAGGGTGGCTGGGAGGTGCGGCTCGCGGAGGGGCATCGCGTGCTGGTGGCGACGGTGCGGGCGGCCGCCGGCGAAACGGCTGCGCTGCTGACCTGTCACGCGACGCACCGGGCACACCCGCCGCACTTCGAGGTGACCGACCTGCGCGACGCCTGAGCGTCCGTGATTGCGCTGTACCGTGGGCCGATGGAGGAGAACCGTGCCAGGCGGGTCGTCGACAGCCTGCGCGACCGTGGCGTGAAGGCCCACCTCGAGAAGGCCGGCGTCTACCAGTTCGGGGTCCGCGTCGCGATCGGCGACGGCCGGCAGGCGATCTGGGACACCGACGGCACGGCCGGCCTCGAGGCCCAGGTGATGCGCGACGGCATGCTCGTCGGGTTCGTCCCGGTGATCGAGGGGTCCGACCACTTCGACGAGGACCAGGTGGTCGAGGCGATCCTGCACACCGACTACGCCCAGCCGGTCGCGCGCCGGCGGACGACTCCTCCTCCGCCTGCTACCCCGTTGCCACGCGAGGGCGGCGTGTTCCGCCGGTTCCTCGGCGGCTTCCGCCACCACTGACCCTGGCGTCTCCCTGCCGACCTCGCTCCGTCCGGCGGAGTGAGACGTTCCGCACCGTTCGAGGGCCGGCGGACCTGCGGAACGGCTCACTCGGGGGAGACGAGCGCGGCGCCTCCGGTCCCCGGTCAGTCGGTGCGGGCCACTCCGACGGGACAATGGACACCCGTGCCGCCGATGCCGCAGTAGCCGTTCGGGACCTTGTGCAGGTACTGCTGGTGGTAGTCCTCGGCGAAGTAGAACGGCCCCGCGGCCACGATCTCGCTGGTGATGTCGCCGTAGCCGCTCTCAGCGAGCCTGGGTGCGAACGCCGCCCGCGTCTCCTCGGCGGCGGCCTTCTGCTCGTCGCTCGTGTAGTAGACCGCCGAGCGGTACTGGGTGCCGACGTCGTTGCCCTGCCGGAAACCCTGCGTGGGGTCGTGGCCCTCCCAGAAGACCTTGAGCAGCTCGCGGTAGGAGACCTGCGAGGGGTCGAAGACGACCTGCACGGCCTCGGTGTGCCCGGTGCGGCCGGAGCACACCTCCTCGTAGGTCGGGTGCGCGGTGATGCCGCCCGCGTAGCCGGCGGCGGTGGACCAGACGCCGGGGATCGTCCAGAACATCCGCTCGGCACCCCAGAAGCAGCCCAGGCCGAAGACGGCGACCTCGAGGTGCTCGGGATAGGGGCCCTCGATCGGGTTGCCGAGGACGGCATGCAGCCGGGGGACGGCGTAGGGCCTCTCGGTGCGGTCCGGCAGGGCGTCGTCGCGGGTGGGCAGTTCGCGCTTGAAGCGGCTGAAGAGCATGCAGAAACCTCCGTGGTCGCCAACGTCCACCTACCGTCCCGGATTCCCCCGGGACGTTGCACGGTCGCTCAGGCGCGCCAGAGCGGACGGGTCAGGCAGGTGGGGCCGCCGTCGCCCTTGTTGATCTCGGCGGCGGTGTAGCTGTGCACCTCGACGCCGGCCCGCTCCAGCGTCGCCCGGGTGCGCGGGTTCCCGTCGGTGGTCACCACCACACCCGGGCGTACGGCGAGGACGTTGCACCCCTGCGTGTCCCACTCGTCGGGGTCGCAGGCCAGGACGCGGTAGCCGCGCTCGGCCAGCAGCTCCAGCAGCGGCACCGGAGCGAGCGGCTCGAACACGACCGCCAGGTCGTCGGCGACGGGTGACACGACGCTCATCAGGTGCATGACGTGGTCCCTGCCGAGGTGGTGGGGCAGGTCGGCCCGTTCGACCGAGACGCCCTCGGCCCGCATGATCTCTTCGAGCTGTGCGTGCGCGGCGGCGTTGGTGCGATAGCCGCGGCCCACCGCGAGCGTGGTGCCGTCGAGCCAGCACATGTCCCCGCCGTCGGCGGTGGCCGGGTCGGCGAGACGGCCGACGACGGGCACGCCGGCCCGCTCCACCTCGGCCGCGAGGAACGACGGCTCGTCGCGCCGCGCCGGCTTGGCCATCCGCAGCTCGACCGCGCCGGAGCCGGTCACGAACACGGGGTCGTAGGCGAAGCAGGCGTCCACGAGCCCCTGCGGTGCCTCGGCCACCATCAGATCCACCCCGAGGCCGGTCAGCAGGTCGCAGAACGCGTCGTGCTCCCGGACCAGCGGGTCGGTCAGCGGAGGTCGCCAGCCGGCCGAAGCGAAATCGCCCGATGTGGACGGCTTTACCACGAGTGCGCGGCGCAGCGGCGCCACCATCGAGCGGACGCCGTGATCCGTGGTGCTGCGATCTGTGCTCACCCGGCCTGATGTTGCCATCCCCGCGGCAGTCAATGCACCGGTGGTTCGCGCCGAGACCTAGGAGCGGGGGAGGTCGGACTCGGCGTCACCGGGAGGTGGGGGATGGTGCGCAGCCTGCGGTTGCCCGCGCTGGTCGCGGGGACCATGCTGCTCGCGCTCTCGTCCGGTCTCACGTTTCAGTCGGCCCGCTCGGGGGCCGACCAGGCCGCCGCGCTGGACGCCGGGCTGGGCTCGGACGCCCGCCACGTCGCGACCCTGGTCGCCGAGTCCTTCGAGCACTCGCAGGCCGTCACCCTGCTGGTGGCGCGCAAGCCCACCGCGCAGGTGCTCGGCACGGTCGACGGCGTGCTGCCTGGCGCGACCGGGCTCACCTGCCTCACCGACCCCCGCGGCTCGGTGCGGACCTGCGCGTCGGAGGGTCGCGAGCTCGGGGCCGGTGGGCGCCCGGACAGCCTGGCAGAGGAGCCGTTCTTCGAGTCGGCCAGCACCCTGGCGCCTGGTCAGGTCTACCAATCGCGGCCCTACCGGTCGGCCGCGTCCGGGCAGTGGGTCGTCACGAACGCCACACCGGTCGGGGACGCCGGGGCCGAGGGCCTGGTCACCGTCGAGGTGCTGCTCGAGAGCCTCCGCCTGGAAG
>JBOGDY010000191.1:0-5075 GCA_050742955.1 Actinomycetes bacterium
CGGTGGACGCCCGGACGCCGTGGGTGACGTCGTTGGTGCCGACCATCACGACGACGACCTCCGGCCGGGCGCCGGCGACCCGTTCGATCTGCTCTTCGAGGTGGCTGCTCTGGGCCCCGACCTTGGCGGCGCAGGTGAGCTGCACCGGGCGGTCGGCGCACTCGGCAAGCCCCGCGGCCAGCATCGCGCCCGGGGTCTGGTGGACGTGCTCGACGCCGAGCCCGCACGCGCTCGAGTCGCCGATCAGCGCCACCGAGATGGGTTCCCCGTCGTAGTGACGGCCGTAGAGACCGTCGGCCACCGGCGGCTCCCCGGTCGGCTCGCCGATGGCACGTCGGGCCAGGAAGGCCTCGGCGCGGATGACGCCGAACGCCCCGGCGGTGAGCAGGCCCAGCCCCCCACCACCGTAGGCCGCGGCGACGGCGACCCGTCGAGCGCGGGTGGCGCGACTCACCCCACCCGCTCCTTGGCACGCAGGAAACCGCGCACCGCCTCGCGGGCGCCCTCGCGGATCTCGGGACCGTGGGTGAAGGCGGCGACCCGGTAGTCGAGCTCGCCGAGCACGTGGGCGGTCTGCTTCGTCATCGCCACGTCGGTGCACAGCGCCGGGAGCGACCAGGTCATCCGGCCGAGCATGTTCCAGATCGAGTCGCCCGTGACCAGCACCCCGCTCGGCTCGTGCAGCAGCGCCACGTGGCCGGGTGAGTGACCCGGCGTGTGCAACACGCGCAGCCCGCCGGCCACGTCGAGCAGCTGCCCATCGCGCAGCTCCTCGTCGACGGGCGTCGGTGTCGAGCCACGGTTGCGGCGCATCAACCGGCCACCCAGTGTCGAGCGGTCCAGCACGGGACCTTTCCCTTCGCGGACGTACGCGGCGTCCCGCTCGTGCACCGCCACGTCGGCGCCGGTCCGTCCGCGGACGGTGGCAAGGCCTCCCACGTGGTCGGGGTGCGCGTGCGTGGCGATGATGCGGGTCACATCGGACGGACTGACCCCGATGTGGCTCAGGGCGGCGATCAGCCGGCGGGGGGCGCGCTTGGTGCCCGCGTCGACGAGCGTGACCTGGTCGTCGGCTTCGACGAAGGCGAACGAGTTGACGAGGTCCCGCGGCGTCGTCGGGATCCGGAAGACGCCGGGGGCCAGCTCCACGGCAGGGGTCGCGGCCATCTGCGGAATCTAGCGGACGTCTAGCCTGGCGCCCATGCAGCACTACGAGTCCCTGGTCGACCTGGTCGGGAACACCCCGCTGGTCAAGCTGAACCGTGTCGCGGCCGGACTGCCGGCCACCGTGCTCGCGAAGGTCGAGTACTTCAACCCGGGCGGATCGGTGAAGGACCGCATCGCGGTGCGGATGATCGAGGCGGCCGAGGAGTCCGGCGAGCTCCGGCCCGGTGGCACCATCGTCGAGCCGACGTCGGGCAACACCGGCATCGGCCTGGCCATCGTGGCCCAGCAGAAGGGCTACGAATGCGTCTTCGTGCTGCCCGACAAGGTGTCCCAGGACAAGATCAGCGTGCTGCAGGCCTACGGGGCCCGCACCGAGATCTGCCCGACGGCGGTGGCACCCGAAGACCCACGGTCCTACTACTCGGTCAGCGACCGCCTGGTGCAGGAGATCCCGGGGGCGTGGAAGCCCGACCAGTACTCCAACGTGAACAACGCCCGGTCGCACTACGAGACGACCGGACCCGAGCTCTGGGCACAGACAGACGGGCGCATCACCTACTTCGTCGCCGGTGTCGGCACCGGCGGGACGATCAGCGGCACCGGCCGCTATCTCAAGGAGGTGAGCGACGGCCGCGTTCAGGTCGTCGGCGCGGACCCTGAGGGATCGGTCTACTCCGGGGGCACCGGCCGGCCCTACCTCGTCGAGGGGGTCGGTGAGGACTTCTGGCCGGACGCCTACGACCGCGAGATCGCGGACCTGGTCGTCCCGGTCTCCGACCGGGACTCGTTCCTCATGACACGACGGCTGGCACGCGAGGAGGGGATGCTGGTCGGTGGCTCGTGCGGCATGGCAGTGGTGGCCGCCCTGCTGGTGTCCGAGGGCCTCACCGCCGACGACGTCGTCGTGGTGCTGCTGCCCGACGGCGGTCGCGGCTATCTCGGCAAGATCTTCAACGACGACTGGATGTCCGACTACGGCTTCCTCGGCGGCGGGGCGGGGGTGTCGGTCGGTGACGTCCTGGCGGGGAAGGGGGAGGCGGTGCCCTCGCTGGTGCACGTCCATCCGAACGAGACGGTGCGGGAGGCGATCGACATCCTGCGCGAGTACGCCGTGTCGCAGATGCCCGTCGTGAAGGCGGAGCCTCCGATCACCGCCGGTGAGGTCGTCGGCTCGGTCATCGAGAAGGAGCTGCTCGACCTGCTGTTCAGCGGCCGCGCGCAGCTCGCCGACCCGCTGGAGCGGCACATGTCCGCGCCCCTGCCCATCGTCGGGTCCGGGGAGCCGGTCTCCGCGGCGACTGCAGCGCTGGAGAGGTCGGACGCGGTGCTGGTGCACGCCGAGGGCAAGCCCGCCGGGGTGCTGACCCGGCAGGACCTGCTGAGCTTCCTGGCCGCCGGCTGACCCGTGCGCGGCACGCGCGTGGTCCGGAGGAGTGCTGGGAGGAGGGTGACGGGTTCTCCCGTCATCTCAGTTCCGGGTAATTACCTGGATTCCGGATGACACGGCGCAGGAGGCCCTCCCCGGAAGGGCGAGAGAGCCGGTCGCAACGCTGGCTAACGAAACGTTTCTAACGTATCGTTAGCTGCATGGCACGCCTGAGTGGACGACCCCTGCTCGACACCGCCGCCGACGCGGCGCTCTTCGTCGACCGCGAGGACGACCTGGCCCGCCTGAGCTGGGCCGCTCGCGAGCACCTCAACAGCCTCGTCGTCGGCGAGCCCGGGACCGGCAAGACGTCGCTGCTGCGCCGCCTGCAGCGGGAGTGGCGGGCGCAGCCAGGCGCCGGTCCGGCGCACTTCCTCGCCCTCGCCGGGGCCCGCTCCGCGCGGGACGTCCTGGCCGCCCTGGCCGCCCGGCTCGGCGGGCCGGGGCCGGCCGGCGCCGGCACGCCGGACCCGCCCGACCTGCTCGCCCTGCCCGACCTGCTCGCCCTCGTCGCCGCGGCCACCGACGAGCGCGCGCTGGTGCTGGCCGACGGGCTGCCGGCCGCCACAGCCCACCCCCTCTTCGGCCAGCTGCGCGACGAGCTGTGGCGGCTCCCGCTGACCTGGGTCGTCAGCTGCACACCTGCCACCGAGAGCGGGTTCCTCACCCCGCCGGCCGACGCCTTCTTCGAGACGGTCGTCCGGCTCGGCCCGCTGTCTCCCGACGTGCTGACCGCGCTGCTGCGGGCCAGGGTCGGCCGGGACGAGCTCGACGACGCAGGAGCGGCCGAGGCGGTGGCGCTGGCCGACGGCAGCCCGCGCCGGGCGCTCGAGGCGGTCCGGGCGCTGCTGGGCGACCCGGGCTCGGCACCCGCGCTGCACAGCCTCGCGGCCGGTCGCCGCGACGTGCTCGACCGGCTCGGCCGCCCGGCGGCGATGCTGCTGTCCGAGCTCGAGGCGCTCGGCTCGGCCAGTGCCTCCGACGAGGTACTGCTGGACCGGCTGGGCTGGACCCGGGGTCGCGCCTCGCAGGTCTTCGCGCAGCTCGAGGACAGCGGTCTGGTCGCCTCGCACGCCCAGCGCAACGGCGCCGGACGGCCCCGCAAGGTCTACCGGCCGGTGGGGCCGCTGCGGGACTGACGCCGCGCCTGAGCAGAATGCCCCGATGACCGTCGACGCCCTCCTCACCCTGCGCGAAGCGCACGTCTTCGACCCGGCACCCCGCCACGACGAGCTCTACCGCCTGCACGTGCCCTTCGACCGGCTGACGCAGACCAAGGCCTGCGAGCACGCGCTGGGCGCAGCCCTGCGACGAGGTGAGCGGGTGGCCCTGGTCGGCGGCAGCGGCGCCGGCAAGTCGAGTGTCATCGCGCACGTGCTCAACCCGCTCGTCGAGGACCTGGCCCCGCTGCCGGTGCCTGTCGCGATCGAGGAGCCGGAGGTCGCCACCTCGCCGGTGGCCTTCGCCGGACACCTGGTGCGCACCGTCGCGCGCTACGTCGAGCACGCGCACCCGGCCGAGGCCGAGGACGCGCGCGAGCGCGCCCGCCGTACGGCGAGACAGGTGCAGGCGCCGCGCCGGACGCGCAGCGGCCGGCTGTCGGTGGCGCCCAGCTGGATGGGCCTCAAGGTCGAGCTGGCCGCCGAGCTGCGCTCGGCCAGCGAGCGGGCCGCGGTCGACCGGCCCGGGCAGGAGGTCATCGAGGAGGCGCAGGCGATCCTCGACACGGTGCTTGCGCATGGTCTGCAGCCGGTGATCGTCCTCGACGACACCGACAAGTGGCTTCAGGTGCCGGGACTCGCCGACCCGGAGGCCCACCTGGCAGCGTTCTTCAGCCAGGTGCCGCGGCTGCTGGCCGAGCAGTTGTCGGTACCCGCGGTGCTGGCCGTGCACGAGCACTACCTCGACCGCGACGGCTACCGCGCCAGCAAGGGCTTCCTCGAGGCCACCATGCCGGTGCCCGCGCTGCCCGACCGGACCGCCCTGCAGGCGTTGCTCGGGCACCGGGTGCGCGATGTCGTCGACGAGTCCCTCGAGACCCTCGCGACCGAGCCCGCCCTCGACGCGCTGATGGCGCACTACCAGCACGGTCCCTCCCGGGACCTGCGGCGCCGGGTGCTCTTCGTGGCGCACACCGCCCTGGCCCGGGCCTGCGACGAGGGCGCCGACCTCATCGCCTACCGGCACGTCGAGCTGGCCATCAGCGAGTGCGCCCCCGAGGAGCGTTGACCGGCGCAGTAGGTTCTGGCCAGGCAACGAGACGGAGGGACGCATGGCACTCGATGACGACGACATGACGACGACACCCGCCGACGGTGGCGGCGACGGCGGTGCCGACAGCGGCGCACACGGCCCGGCAGACGGGGGTGCGGGCGGAGCTCCGGGCGGCCACGACGGCGGCGCGGACGGCGGCGCGGACGGCGGAGCCGACGGTGGCGCGGACGGCGGAGCCGACGGTGGCGCGGACGGCGGAGCCGACGGT
>JBOGDY010000192.1:0-5055 GCA_050742955.1 Actinomycetes bacterium
GTGCAACGGCGTTCCGCTGCCGCCGCAGCACGGGTTCCCGCTGCGGCTGCTCGTGCCGGGGTGGTACGGCATGGCGTCGGTCAAGTGGCTGCGATCGGTGGAGGTCGTCGCCGAGCCCTTCGACGGCTACCAGCAGACCGCCTATGCACTGCGCCAGGAGGCGGGCGAGCCCGGCGTGCACCTGACCCGCATCGAGCCCCGCGCCCTCGTCGTACCGCCGGGGTCACCCGACTTCATGTCCCGCCGCCGGTTCCTGGCGGTCGGCGAGCACACGGTGGAGGGCCGGGCCTGGTCCGGCTGGGGTGAGGTGGTCCGCGTCGAGGTGACCACCGACGACGGGTCGACCTGGACGGACGCCGACCTCGGGCCGGCCGGCGACCGGTGGGCGTGGCGGCACTGGACGCTGCCCTGGTCGGTCCGTGCGGGCACCCACCTCCTCGCGGCCCGCGCCACCGACGCGACCGGCCGCAGCCAGCCCTACGACCAGCCCTGGAACCGGGGCGGCTTCAGCAACAACGCCCCGCAGCGCGTCGAGGTCCTCGCCCGCTGACGGCCTCCCTCCCGTTCCTGCAGCAACCCCATTCCTGCAGTCGATCATGCGCAAGTGGTCGCGGCCCTGAATCACCGCTGGTCAGCGCCCCACGACCCTGCCGTCGATCATGCGCAAGTGGTCGCGCCGATCAGGGCACGACGGGCGACCACTTGCGCATGATCAACGCGGATGCGGGGGGCGGGGCGGGCGGGAAGCTCAGCCGAGGGCGATGTCCTGAGGACGGACCGGGATGCGGGGCAGCTCGAGCCCGGTCGCGTCCCGGATCGCGGCCGCCACCGCCGCCGAGGAGGAGATGGTGGGCGTCTCTCCCACACCCTTGGCCCCGAAGGGCGCCCCCGGCTCCGGTTCCTCGATCAGCGCGGCGACCTGCACGTCCGGCATGTCCAGCGCGGTGGGGATCAGGTAGTCGGTGAACGACGCGTTGCGCACGACCCCCCCGTCGATGACGATCTCCTCCATCACGGCCAGCCCGACGCCTTGCGCGATGCCGCCCTCGATCTGCCCGATGACCTGCACCGGGTTGAGCACCTTCCCGACATCCTGCGACGTGGCGATCTCGACGACCCGCACCAGTCCCAGGTCGAGGTCGACGTCGACCACCGCGCGGTGCGCGGCGAAGATGTAGGACACGTGCGCATCACCCTGACCGTCGGCGTCCAGCGGCGACGTGGGCGGGTGGTGGTGCTCGTAGGTCTCCTCGATCGGTCCCTGCTCCCCTGCCTCCAGACGGGCGCGTACGGCGAGGGCAGCACGTTGCACGGCACCGCCCGACATCCACGTCTGGCGGCTGGCCGACGTGGACCCGGACGAGCCGATGGTGACCGTCTCCGACGGAGCGACCACGACCGTGTCGACACCCAGCACCTCACGCACGATCTGCTGCGCGAGCGTCACGAACCCCTGGCCGACCTCGGCCGCCGCGCACGACACGGTCGCGATGCCGTCCTCGAGCCGCACCCGGGCGGTGGAGTAGTCGTCGAACCCGGCTGAGTACATCAGGTTCTTGAACCCGACCGCGAAGCCCACGCCCCGGCGTACCCGGCCCGGGTCTGCGGTGCGCCCCGACCCACCGGGCATGGCCATCACGTCGGGCGCCGGGTCCTCGGCCGGCAGCGGCGCCGCGGAGCAGGTGCGGATCAGCTCCTCGACGGGTGCCACGCCGGAGATGACCTGGCCGGTGATCAGCCGGTCGCCGGTCTTCATCGCATTGCGCAGCCGCAGCTCAACCGGGTCGAGACCGAGCGCGGCGGCCAGCTTGTCCATCTGCGACTCGTGGCCGAAGCAGGCCTGCACGGCACCGAAGCCGCGCATCGCACCGCACGAGGGGTTGTTCGTCCGGACCGCCCAGCCCTCGACGTGAGCGTTCGGCACGTCGTAGGGCCCGGCCGCGAAGCAGCACGCGTTGGTCAGCACCGGACCGCTCGTCGACGCGTAGGCCCCACCGTCGAGCACGATGCGTGCCTCGACCTTGACCAGCCGGCCGTCGCGGGTGGCGTGGTGGCGGTAGCGCATCCGGGCCGGGTGCCGGTGCACGTGACCGAGGAAGGACTCCTCGCGGGAGAAGACCATCTTCACCGGGCGGCCGGTGTGCAGCGCGAGCATGCACAGGTGCACCTGCATGCTCACGTCCTCGCGGGCGCCGAACGCCCCGCCGACCCCGGCCAGGGTCATGCGCACCTTCTCCTGCGGCAGCCCGAGGCAGGCCGCGACCTGGTCGCGGTCGACGTGCAGCCACTGCGTGGACATGTGCAGGTCGACGCCGCCGTCGTCGCCGGGGATGGCCAGGCCCGACTCCGGCCCCATGAAGGCCTGGTCCTGCATGCCGACCTCGTAGGTGCCCTCCACCACCACGTCACCCTCGGCCGCCGGGTCGCCGTGCCGGATCACCAGGTGGCTGAACACGTTGCCGTCGGGGTGGATCGGGTCGGCGTCGATCGCCGCCTCGGCGTCGACGAGCGGCTCGAGCGGCTCGTAGTCGACGACGATCGCCGCGGCGGCGCGCCTTGCTGTGTCGGGGTGGTCTGCCGCCACCGCGGCGACCGGCTCGCCGGAGAAGCGCACCACATCGCTGGCGAAGACCGGCTGGTCGGCGTGCTCGAGCCCGTAGGTGTCCGCGCCCGGCACGTCGTCCGCGGTGAGCACGGCGTGCACGCCGGGGATCGCGAGCGCGGGGCCGATGTGCAGCGACCGGATGCGCGCGTGCGGGTGCGGCGAGCGCAGCACCTGCCCCCACACCATGCCGTCGGCGAACAGGTCCGAGGAGAACGCGAACCGGCCCTGCACCTTCGGGACGCCGTCGGGACGTGCGGCGCTCTGGCCCACGCCGCCGCGGACACCGGCACCGACCCGCTCGCCGGTGACGGTCACGGCGCCGGTTCCCGTTGGGACGCCCCGCCCGAGCGCTCCGCGACGACGGCCTGCGCCGCGGCGAGGATGCGGCCGTAGCCCGTGCACCGGCACAAGTTCCCCGAGATCGCCTCCCTGAGCTCGAGCTCGCTGGGTGCCGGGTTGCGGTCGAGCAGGTCGTGCACGGCCATGACCAGGCCCGGTGTGCAGAACCCGCACTGCACGGCGCCCTCGTCGAGGAAGGCCCGCTGCACGTCGGTGAGGCGTCCGTCGTCCGTGGGCAGCCCCTCGACGGTCGTGACGTCCTGGTCGGTCGCGGCGGCGGCCAGCACCAGGCACGAGCACACCAGCCGGTCGTCGAGGAGGACCGAGCACGAGCCGCACTCGCCCTCCTCGCAGGCGTTCTTGGAACCGGGCAGCCCGAGCCGCTCCCGCAGGACGTAGAGCAGGCTCTCGCCGACCCACGCCCCCTCGACGACCCGCCGCTCGCCGTTGACCGTCAGCCGGAACGTCGCCGTCTCCGTCACGCCGGCCGTCCCAACGCCCGGTCCAGGGCCCGCGCTGCGCAGACCGCGACCGCCCGCCGGCGGTAGTCGGCGGTGGAACGGTGGTCGTCGATGGGCGAGCTCGCGGCCCCGCACAGCTCACCGAAACGCGTCGGTACGTCGAGGCCGTCGACGTGTCCCTCGTCCCAGTCGACGTGCTCCCCGGCGTACGCCTCGGCATCGCGGGCACGCACCGGCACCGGCGCGACGGAGCCCAGCCCGGCCCGCACGGTGCGCCCGTCGAGGTCGACCACCACCGCCACCATCACCACGCTGATCACCATCGCGGTGCGGGTGCCCACCTTCAGGAACTCCTGCGGCCCACGCAGCGCCGGCACCCGGATGCCGGTGACGATCTCGCCGGGCAGCAGCGAGGTGCGCTTCACCCCGACCACCAGGTCGAGCAGCGGGACACGACGGGCTCCGTCAGAGCCGAGCGTCTCGACCGTCGCGTCCAGAGCCGCGAGCACCGGCAGCATGTCGCCGGCGGGCGAGGCGGTGCCCACGTTGCCGCCGATCGTTGCGGCGTTGCGGATCTGGGGTGACCCCACGGTGCGGGCCGCCTGGGCGAGGCCGGGCACCAGGGCGGCCAGCTCGCCGCGCTCCATCTCGGCGTAGGTGAGACACGCCCCGAGCACCAGCTCGTCCCCGTCACGGCGCCAGCCGCGCAGCTCGGGCACCTGCGTGAGGGCCACCACGGTGCCCGGCCGGCGCCGGCCGGAGTTGACCTCGACCATGAGGTCGGTGCCGCCGGCGAGCACCGTCGCGTCGGGGTCGTCGCGCAGGGCGGCGATCGTGTCGCCGAGCGACCGCGGCACGGACACCGGACCTGTCATGGCGACAGTCAACCGCCCAGCCACGCCGCTGTCACGGAAAGCGGGTGACTGCGGTGCGGCGCGTCACGACCAGAGCCGGGCCGCGCGGCGGGCCAGCTCGCGACGGGCCGCGGGCAGGTCGGCGCCGAGCAGCCGGCCGTCCTCGACGACGGCCCGGCCGCCGACGAGCAGGTGGCGCACGAGCCGGTCGGGACCGAGCACCAGGGCGCTGACCGGGTCGGCGACGTCGCCCAGGTCGTCGGCGGGCCAGACCGCGATGTCGGCCCGTCGGCCGGGCTCGAGCACCCCGATGTCGTCGCGGCCCAGGCAGCGCGCACCGCCGTACGTGGCGAGCCGCAGCGCGTCGCTCGGCATCAAGGCGTCCGCGCGCCCGGCCCGCAGCCGGGCGGCGTAGAGCGACTGCCGCAGCTCGGGGAACAGCCGACCGACCTCGTTGGACGCCACACCGTCGACGCCCAAGCCGACCGGGGCGCCGGCTGTGACGAGCTCGGTGACCGGCGCGGTGCCGGCCGCCAGCCGGGCGTTCGACGACGGGCAGTGGGCGACCCCGGTGGCGGCCGCGCCGAGCCGGCGGACCTCCGCGTCGTCGAAGTGGACCCCGTGGGCGAACCACACGTCGTCCGCGAGCCAGCCCAGGTCCTCCATCAGATCGAGGGGCCGGGCACCGAAGTTGTCGGTGCAGTAGGCATTCTCCTCGACCGTCTCGGCCAGGTGCGTGTGCAGGCGCAGGCCGTGCCGGCGTGCCAGCGCGGCCGACTCGCGCATCAGGTCGGCT
>JBOGDY010000193.1:0-5004 GCA_050742955.1 Actinomycetes bacterium
CGGCGAAGTCACGCACTCGTCGCGGCGTGACAGTGCGCTTTGGGCTCCGATCGGAGCTCCACGAATCCTACCCAGCCCCGGCAGGCCGATAGGTAGCTCTGCCGATGCGCGCCGGCCATCCGGGGGACGACGCTGACGAGCAGGCATGGAAACCGTCAGCGAAGGGAGCGGGACCATGAGCCTCACGGATGCGGTCATCGGAACGGAGGGGTCAGGGTTCGTCCCCGTCAACGGCGTACGGATCCGCTACACCTCGGCAGGAAGCGGCGGCGGGCCACTTGTGCTGGTGCACGGGTCCTGGGGATCGCGCCACAACTGGGACCCTGTGGTGCCCGGCCTGGCCGAGCATTTCCGGGTGGTCGCCTACGACCGACGCGGGCACAGCGAGAGCGAGCGGCCGCCGGGACAGGGCAGCTTCACCGAGGACGTGGCGGACCTGGCGGTGCTGATCGAGGCGGTCGACCTCGCTCCGGCCTGGGTGGTCGGCAACTCGGCCGGGGCGGTCATCACCCTCCAGCTCGCCGGCGCCCGCCCGGACCTCCTGCGCGGCATCGCCGTCCACGAGCCGCCGCTGTGGTCGCTGCTACGGGAGGGCAGCCCCGAGGCCGCGGCGTTGGCCGAGGTGGAGCACGGACCGGAGGCGGAGGTTCTGCGGCGGATCGAGTCGGGGGACCACGCCGGCGCGGCCGAGCTGTTCGTGGAGGAGGTGGCGCTGGGTCCCGGCAGCTGGGCGCGGCTGCCCGAGGTCATGCGTCGGATGATGGTCCACAACGCGCCGACGTTCCTGGACGAGGGTCGCGATCCCGACGCGGCGGCCATCGACGCGGCCGCGTTGGCCAGGTTCGGCGGCCCGGTGCTGATCACCTCCGGGGACCAGAGCCCACCGCTGTTCGGCCCAGTGCTCGATCGACTGGCCGAGCTGCTGCCGCACGCCGACCGCTGGACATACCACGGTGCCGGGCACATCCCCCATGTCACGCACCCGGAGCAGTACGTCTCCGAGCTGGTCAGGTTCATCCGGACCCGGAGGGGAGCACGGTCATGACCGGCGTCACCGGTTCGGTCGCCGAGCAGTTCATGGTGCGCTCGCCCGACGGCGTCGACCTCGCCGTGTGGGCGGACGGCCAGGGACCACCGCTGGTGCTGGTCCACGGGTCCCTCCAGGACCACACCATCTCCGCGGCGCTCGTGGCCGAGCTGCGGGCCGACTTCACGACGATGGCGATGGACCGTCGCGGCTTCGGCGCGAGCGGTGACCGGGGGCCGTACTCCCTCGATGCGGAGTTCGCCGACGTCGCGGCGGTGGTGGACGTGGCCGCAGACCGCACGGGACGGCCGGTCGCGATGTGGGGACACTCCTTCGGGGCGAGCTGCGCCATGGGCGGCGCCTCCCGGTCGGACCACGTCGGCCGCCTGGTGCTCTACGAGCCGAGCCTCGGGCTGAGCTACCCGCCCGGCTGGATCGACCGGGCCGACAAGGCGCTGACCGAGGGCGACCATGAGCGGGTGAGCGTGATGGTGTTCCGCGACCTGCTCGACTTCACCGACGAGCAGATCGACGCCCTGCGCACCGCACCCGAGTGGCCGGGCCGGGTGGCCACGGCGCCGACCGTCGTCCGAGAGGCGCGGGCGGAGCAGGAGTGGACCTACCGCCCCGGCGTGATGGGCGGCATCACCGCACCGACCCTGCTGCTGGCGGGGTCCGAGAGCCCGCCGATGTTGAGGAAGGCGACCGACGCCGCGCTGGCCGCGATCCCGCGCTCCGGGGTCCGGATGCTCGACGGGCACGCCCACATCGCGCACCGCACGGACCCCGCCCTCGTCGCCGCCATCATCAGGGACTTCGTCTCGTCCTGAGCGTCATATGCGGAGCAGGTCGTGCTCCATCGCGAACAGCGCCGCCGCGGCGCGGGTCGAGTGCCCGATCTTGGCGTAGACATGCTGGACGTGGTGCTCCGCCGTGCGCCGCGAGATGCCGAGCTCGGCAGCGATCTCCCGGTTCGCCAGGCCGGCGGCCAGCAGCCGGACCACCTCGACCTCTCGGTCGCTGAGACCAGCCGGCCAGTCCCGGCGTACCCGGGGCCGGGGTTGCCCGGCGACCTCGACGACGGCCGTCACGCAATCGGCGTCCAGGCGCCCGGCGGCGGCCTCCGCGGCCAGGCGCTCGGCGGCACGCTCCGGGGTGTGCGCAGCCCGGTGCGGGCGCGCCTGAGTCGCGGTCTGGAACGCGTCGGCGACGGCCAGGATCCGGGCGGAGGCCGGGATCGCAGGGGCCGAAAGCCCGTGGTGGTACCCGCTGCCGTCGAGGCGCTCATGATGCAGCCCCGCGATCCGGCCGAGTGGCTCCAGCACAGCAGAGCCAGCCAGGATCCGCTCGGTGTGGTACGGGTGCATCCGGATCTGCTCCTGCTCGCTGCGGGTGAGCGGCCGCGACTTGTCCCAGATTCCACTCGAGACCCCGACCCGGCCCAGATCGTGCAGCAGCGCCGCGCGCCGCACGTCCACGGTCTCTCGCGCGCCAAGTCCGACCACCCGCGCCGCGGCCTCCGCGAGCCGGGCCACCTCGGAGGAGTGCCCCAAGGTGTACGGCGACTTCAGGTCGACCATGTCGGCGAAGCACCGCGCCACCCGGTCCAGGTCGTGCTCGCCGACGTAGGCGAGCGGCGCCGGCTCCGACCCGAGAAGCATCTGCCACGGATCGCCGGCCTCGAGCTCCCGCATCAGCTCAGGCCCGACCCGGCCGAAGACTGCGGCGACCCCGGGGTCGAACCAGCCGCCGGACCGCCGCTCCACCACGGCGAGCGCCCGCTCCGGCCCCTCGGCCGCCAACCACAGCACGGCCTGCGTCGCCACCTCGCTCACGCGAGCGGCGGGCGAGATGTCCTCCTTCGACAGCCTGCGCGGCCCCTTCCCGTCCCACCGCTCGAACTGGTGCTCCAGGCAGTACCGCACCCCGCGCCCCAGACCCAGGCGGCCCGCCAGCAGCGACGCGGCGTCACAGACCGTCGTGAGAATCTCCCTGCCGTGCAGGAGGTCGCCGAGTGCGGCCCTGGCGACCAGCACGGGTCGGCGTACCCCCGCCCTGCGCCCGGTCGCCAGGGTCAGCGCCAGCATGTCCCGCGGGTCGCCGAAGTCCACCGGCTGGGCCGCCGCCCGCGATACCAGCTCGTCGCCACCGTACTGGCGGGCCTCGATCGCCGCCGTCGCCGTACAGCCGAGGTGCCGCAGCAGCGAGCCGAGGCACACGTCGCGTACGTCGGCCTCTGGCAGGTCCATGGCCCGGGCGAGTCGCGACGCCAGGACGCAGGAGCGCAGCGCGGTCTCCGGCGGCTGGCCCATCCCCAGGTCCGTGGCCAGGGACAGCGCGGCCAGCAGGTCCATCAGCCGAAGACGCGGGTCGCTCACCGCACCATGCTGCCCTGCATCCGGAACGCTGTCGGCCCCTTCGCAGCCTCCGTGCCGTCGACGAGCGTCGAGCGCGGAACAGTCATTCTGCTGAACCTAACGCCCCCGCAGCACGGACGAGCCCCAGCGCTCGGCACGACTCGGCAGCGCGCCTCATCGGCAGATGATTGCGCCCGGCATGCGGCGGTAAGACGCACTCGGGTAGCAACTCGGTCGGCTCCTCTGCTGCGCGTCTTCCCGAGCCGGCGGTTGCCCGGGATCGGAGCCGTGCTCGTCGGTGAGTTCTCCGAAACGCAGCGCAAGACGGTGGGAACCGTAGAGCGGGTCTGGTCATGCCGCCAGGTGGGGGCTCCGCTGCCGCGGGTGCTGCCAGTGCTCTTCGGTCTCGCGGAGCATCTCCCAGCCGATCGGGGCCATCCCGACGAACAAGGCCGCGAGCCCGACCGCGAAGAGCACCGCCGAGCCGGTTGGCAGGGACACCGCGAACAACAGGGCACCGAGGCCGAGGGCGCCGGCCGCCCACGTCGCCGCCACCTGCGCGCGGTACAGGCCGTAGCTCATGGCGCCCAGCCCGACCGGCAGCAGGAGCACCGCCACCAGCAGGATGGTCCAGCGGGTCGAGCCGAATTCGAAGATGCGCTCGTACAACGCTGCGGCACCGGCCTCGCTCGAGCGTCCGAGCTCAGGAACGACCACTGTCTCAGCCGCGGCGACGGCGAACAGCGCCAAGACGCCGACCAAGGCGATGGCCCCGCCGAGGATCCCCTCGGCCGGACGCTGCTCGTGCAGTTGGTGGGACAGGCCGAGCACGGCACCGACCATCAACAGCATCGACACGGTGATGAACCAGTGCGAGAGCTCCCACCGGTCAACGTTGCTGGCGACGATCTCGTACTGGCGCGCCGGATCCGTGGTCTCCTCCGGATGCAGCAGGCCACCGACGAGCAACATGGCGGGCGCGGCGAGCAGGCACGATCCGCAGATCGCCTTTCGGAGCCGTTCGGACTTCGAGAGAGTGCTCATCACGATCCCCTATCGCTTCCCTTTCACTCCATGGATCAAGTGTCATCCCGGTTGGTACCGGCAAACAAGGTGCTGCTCGAGACGTCCTACCTTCCGGCTCTTTGATCCTCCGCATGATCGGGTCTTGACTTAGGTGCTCGTGGCCCCGCGGCAGGCTGGGTGTTCTTCAGGCGTCCAGCAGATGGGACCACGAGGATGTCCCGGCCTACGGCTGGCGGGACCGGCGAGACTGCGTCGGTGTTGTCCACCTGCCCGACTACGAGGGTCGCCGAGGTGACCCGCGACGAGCTGGGCGGCCGGATGTCCAGGTGCTCGACGGCATGGTCCCCGATGTTCAGCGGCGCGGTAAGCACCGCCGGGTCGTTGCCGACTCACCGACCGATCAAGTCCTTAGGCGAGACGCTTGGACCGCGCGACCTTGACCCCTGACCGGAGCGTAGTCAGTCACTTCGGGATGCCGCCCTCGTCAGCAGATCCGGACATCATCGCTGCGCCGGAAGCGGCGGAAAGACGCATCCCGCGCCAGGATTCGAACTGGGGGATCGCGGCACTGGCGGTCTTCCTCAACGCGGCATG
>JBOGDY010000194.1:0-4945 GCA_050742955.1 Actinomycetes bacterium
CCGCGACGTCCGGTAACCTCTCCGGCGGTGGCGTGTCCGAGCGGCCGAAGGAGCACGCCTCGAAAGCGTGTGAGGGTTCACGCCCTCCGTGGGTTCAAATCCCACCGCCACCGCCAACCAGATTCCCGGGTCGGTCAGCGCCTGCGGCTGTCGGGCTCGTGCACGCTGCCCTCGACCTCCGGCGGCTCCTCGTTGCCCCGCCGTCGCAGCAGCCCGACACCGGGCAGTCCCGTCACGACCCGGCGCAGGTCTTCGACGATCTCCAGGATCTCGTGCAGGTCGGGCCCGACCCGGTCCAGCTGGCGCATCATCGGCAGCACGTCGTTCTCCAGGTGGTCCAGCACGGCAGGCATGCGGTCGACCAGCCCGATCGCGGCCTCCACCTCGTCGGGGTGCAGCGTGTCGGCGAACCGCTGCGCGGCGGGTGCGAGCTGGCGCAGCGGCTTCTCCCAAGTGGTGAGGTTCACGTCAACCCGGTCGAGGAGGCCGTTCACCCCCTCGACCGCCCGGCCCGCATCGCGCGCGGCGATCTCCGCCACGTCGAGCGTGCGGTGGCTGCGCTCGACCGCCTTCCCGGCGGAGGTGGCGACCGTCTCGACGCGTGCCACGGCCGCCTCGGCCCGGTCGAGGAGCCGTTCGACCCGCCCCATCGCATCGACGGCGCGGGGGACCAGGTCCAGCGCCGCGTGGACCGCGTCACGGGCGGCCACGGCCGAGCTGATGACGTCGGCGGGGCCGGGCAGGGGGAGTCGCATGGGGGTCTCGTTCCCAGTGGGGCGTTCCGCACTCACGCGGCGCCAGGGTCAGGTCAGGTCAGGTCGCGTCGCTTGAACAGGAGCACCCCGACGCCGACCAGCGCCGCGGTGACCAGCCCGAGGTACACCCCACCCCGCAGGTTCGACAGCACGATCTCATGGCCGCCCTGGAACATTCCTTGCTCGTCGACGGAGCCACCTCCCTCAAGGAAGATCTGGTGTCCGCCCTTGTTCACCAAGGCGGCCGCGTTGTCGGTGAGCAGCCACTGCTGCCACGACGGGAGGAAGCCCCTGACGGCCGACTCCACGATGGCGAAGTAGACGAAGCCGACACCCAAAGCAGCGCCGGTGTTTCGCACCAGGTTCGCGATCCCGAAGCCGACCAGCGATGCGATCACGACGAACACCGTCGACCTGACCTGCTGGGCCAGGAGGTCCGGCCAGAAGTCCTCCGGCAGACCCTCGACGGTGCCGCGGGTGCGGGCCATGATCTGCGCCGTCGCAAACCACATCAGCTGTACGCCGATGCCCAGTGCCAGCGCGAAGCCGGCGGTGACACCGATCTTGACGGCCATGACCTTCAGCCGACGGGTCTCCCAGAACAGCAGCGCGACCATCGACTTGCTGGACCACTCGGCCCCGACGTACGTCGCCCCGAGCACGAACGCCATGACCGCTGCGGCGACGCCCATGGCGGCGGCACCGTCCGGCAGGTTGTCGGCGAGCACGAACGGTGGCTTGTCGACGAACTGCGCCACGTCGAAGTCCTCGGCCCGCTGCTCCGGTGGGCACTGCTCGGCTGGGTTCTCGCTCTCGGGGATGTTCCGGAGGCACTCGTCCCGGAAGCGGTTCTGCTCGTCCGCGAATCGCTGGGCCTCTTGCCGGGCCTCGGCCAGCTGCGGCTCAGAGGCCTTGGAGTACTCCAGGAAGGCGACCAGCGTCGAGATGACGACGAAGGCAGCCGCGCCGAGGAGCACGAGCACGCGGATGAAGCGGCGCGCGGTGAACCGGTGCACCTCGGCGCGCAGCAGGGAACCTCTACGGGGCGTCCGAGGTGGTCCCTCGGCCGGGGCGGGACTGGGAGCCGGACTGGTCGTTGTCATCGGGGTTGCTCCACGTCTTCGGTCAGGGCGAGGAAGACGCTCTCGAGGTCGGCGGCGATCGGGGACAGCTCGGTCAGGTAGTGGCCGCGGTCGGCGAGGGTACGGGTGACGGCCGCGGCGTCGGTCACGCCGTGCACCCGCCAGGCGTCGCCCATGCTGGTCACGCCGAAGCCGGCCTCCTCGAGGACATCCTTGGCCGCCACCGGGTCGGGTGCCCGCAGCCGGACGTCGCCGGTGGCCTGCCCGGCCAGCACCTCGCGCACGGGGCCGGCGGCGACGCACCGACCGCGGGCCAGGATCGTCACCCGGTCGCAGACCTGCTGCACCTCGGTCAGCAGGTGCGACGACAGGAACACGGTGGTGTGGCCGTCCCGGCCGAGTCGCTGCAGGAGCTGGCGGACCTCGCGGATGCCGGCCGGGTCGAGCCCGTTGCTGGGCTCGTCGAGCACCAGCAGCCGGGGCGCCTTGAGCAGTGCGGCGGCGATGCCCAGCCGCTGCTTCATCCCGAGCGAGTAGCCCTTGAAGCGGTCACCGGCGCGGCCGCGGAGGTCGACGATGTCCAGGCACTCCTCGACCCGGGCCCGCGACACCCCGGCGGTCTCGGCCAGCAGCCGCAGGTTGAGCCGGCCGGAGAAGTTCGGGAAGAACAGCGGCGTCTCGACCAGCGCACCCACACCGCCGATGACCTCTGGCAGTGCCTTCGGCACCGGTCGCCCGAGCAGCCGCAGGTCACCGGCGTCGGCGGAGACAAGCCCCAGCAGCATGCGGATCGTGGTGGTCTTGCCCGACCCGTTGGGGCCGAGGAAGCCGTGCACGCCGCCCGGCTCGACCGTGAGGTCCAGCCCGTCGAGCGCCCGCTCCGGGGGCTTGCGCAGCCGACGGTAGGTCTTGTGCGCCCCCCGCACCTCGATCACGGTCATGGTCGGACACGTTGCCACAGCGCGGGTGGCCACCGACGGCTTTCGCGGGGTGAGTCGCCCACCGGCGTACGGGCTCCGGCTCGGGCCTCAGCAGCCGGACGGGCGGGGGGAGGGCGTCGGCACGAGGGCGGTGGCCGCCTTGGCGGGGGTGCGCAGCTTGGTGAACCGGGCGCCGACCACCAGGTCGACCGAGGCATCCTTGCGCTGGTCGGGTACGGCCACCACCTCACCGGCGTGCGCGCCGACGGTCCGCGCGGCGCCGGTGCCCGCCTGGCTCGCACGCACCTCGGCGACACCGGTCACCTTTCGCTCCAGCGGGTCGTTGTCGACCTTCCCGACCCGGAACCGGCGCTTCGTCAGCTCGGCGGCCACCCGGGCGGCGAGCCCCTTGCGGCCGGTGGCGTTGTAGACGTTCACGGTGATGCTCGCGGGCGGCACGACGGCCGGCGTCGGCTCGGGTGGCGGGCAGCTGACCCGTGGCCGCGACTCGACCCGGTCGGGCTCGCGGTGGGTGAACCACCACCCGCCGGCCGCGGCGGCGGCGAGCAGTACGACGAGGAGCAGCGCGGTCAGGGTGCGGCGGGCTCGTCCGCGGCGAGCCGGCCGTCGGCTGCCCACGCCGCGGGGGGTGAGCATGCTCATCGGCAGCTCGCCGTCATGCCCGCACCGTCCTCATGCGGCGGCAGCGTAGTGGTCAGTCGGCCAGTGTCAGCACCCGTGCGTGCAGCACGTGCCGCTGCTGCAAGGCCGCCCGGAGGGCACGGTGCAGGCCGTCCTCGAGGTAGAGCTCGCCGCGCCACTCGACGACGTGCGCGAAGAGGTCGCCGAAGTAGGTCGAGTCCTCGGCCAGCAGCGCGCCGAGGTCGAGCATGCGCTTGGTGGTGACCAGCTGGTCGAGTCGCACCTGCGTCGGTGCCAGCTCACCCCACTGGCTCTGTGAGTAGCCGTGGTCCGGGTAGGGACGGCTCTCCCCGACGGCCTTGAAGATCACGAGCCGAGGATAGGCTGCCACCCCCGCCGCGCGCGACGGGCGGCTGGCGGGAGGTTCGATGAGCGACCAGCTGGTTGCATCGGTCCAGCAGGGCTACGCCTTCGACGGCGTGGCCCTCGAGCTCGGCGCCCTCGTCGTGGACGGCACGGCTCGACCCGACGCACCGGTGCGGATCCCGCTGGCGATGCTGAACCGGCACGGTCTGGTCGCGGGCGCGACCGGCACCGGGAAGACCAAGACCCTGCAGCTGATGGCCGAGCAGCTGTCGGCGAACGGGGTCCCTGTCTTCGCTGCCGACATCAAGGGCGACCTGTCCGGTCTGGCCACGCCGGGGGAGCCCAGCGAGAAGGTCGCCTCGCGGGCCGGCGAGGTCGGGCAGCAGTGGCACGCGCTGGCCTGCCCCACCGAGTTCTACGCGCTGGGTGGCGAGGGTCAGGGCATCCCGCTGCGTGCGACCATCACGTCCTTCGGTCCGACGCTGCTGGCCAAGGTGCTCGACCTGAACGACGTGCAAGAGTCCTCGCTCGGGCTGGTCTTCCACTTCGCCGACAAGGCGGGGCTGCCCATGCTCGACCTCAAGGACCTGCGGGCGGTCGTTGCGTTCTTGGTCAGCGACGAGGGCAAGGAGTCGCTCAAGGCGCTCGGGGGCCTCTCGCCGGCGACTGCGGGGGTCATCCTGCGCGAGCTGATCGCGTTCGAGGACCAGGGCGCAGACGCGTTCTTCGGCGAGCCGGAGCTCGACACCGCCGACCTGCTGCGCACGACCGCCGATGGTCAGGGCGTCGTCTCGCTTCTCGAGCTGCCGCAGCTGCAGAACCGGCCACGACTGTTCTCGACGTTCCTGATGTGGCTGCTCGCCGACCTGTTCCAGGAGCTGCCCGAGGTCGGCGACGTCGACAAGCCCAAGCTGGTCTTCTTCTTCGACGAGGCCCACCTGCTGTTCGCCGACGCGTCCAAGGCGTTCCTCGAGGCCATCGCCCAGACGGTGCGTCTGGTGCGTTCCAAGGGGGTCGGTGTCTTCTTCGTCACCCAGACCCCCAGGGACGTGCCGTCCGACGTGCTCGGGCAGCTCGGCAACAGGGTGCAGCACGCACTGCGGGCGTTCACCCCCGAGGATGCGAAGGCTCTGAAAGCGACGGTTTCGACCTTCCCGCACTCGCCGTACGACCTCGGGCA
>JBOGDY010000195.1:0-4930 GCA_050742955.1 Actinomycetes bacterium
CACGCCCCTAACCGTGGCGGTCGTGCGGTCGTACGCCGTGGCCGGGCTCGTTCGCGGGCACCGCGGTGTCCTGGTCGTCCGGGACGACGTCGATGCCTGCCTCCTTGCGCTGTGCCGGCGTGATCGGTGTCGGCGCTCCGGTCAGCGGGTCGTAGCCGCCACCCGACTTGGGAAAGGCGATCACCTCGCGGATGGAGTCGGTCCCGGCGACCATCGCCGCGATCCGGTCGATGCCGAACGCGATGCCCCCGTGCGGCGGCGGGCCGTACTGGAACGCCTCGAGCAGGAAGCCGAACTTGCCCTCGGCCTCGTCCTTGGACAGGCCGATCACCTCGAAGACCCGCTGCTGCATCTCGGCCTCGTGGATACGGATCGACCCGCCGCCGAGCTCGTTGCCGTCCAGGACGAGGTCGTAGGCCCGCGCCAGCGCGTGCTCCGGGTCGTCCTGGAAGGTCGCGGCGAACTCGGCGGTGGGGCCGGTGAACGGGTGGTGCACCGCGGTCCAGCCGCCCTCGTCGTCCTGCTCGAACATCGGGAAGTCCGTGACCCAGAGGAACTCCCGGCGGCTCTCGTCGACGAGCCCGGTGCGGCGGGCGATCTCCAGCCGGGCGGCGCCGAGCAGCTCCTGCGCGTCCCGGGTCCGACCTGCGGCGAAGAAGACCGCGTCACCGGGTGTGGCGCCGACAGCCGTCGCGAGCCCGGCCCGCTCGGTGTCACTGAGGTTCTTCGCGACCGGTCCGCCGAGCTCGCCGTCTTCCTGCACGAGCACGTAGGCGAGACCGCGGGCGCCGCGCGCCTTGGCCCAGTCCTGCCACCCGTCGAGCTCCTTGCGCGACTGCGACGCACCGCCGGGCATCACCAGCGCGCCGACGTGCGGCGCCTGGAAGACGCGGAACGTGGTGTCGGCGAAGAAGCCGGTGAGGTCGGCCAGCTCCACCCCGAAGCGCACGTCGGGTCGGTCGCTGCCGAAGCGGCGCATCGCCTCGGCGTAGGTCATCCGCGGGAACGGCGTGGTGAGCTCCTCGCCGAGCACGTCGCGCCAGATGCGCGACATGACCGCCTCCGAGAGGGCGAACACGTCCTCCTCGTCGAGGAACGACATCTCGATGTCCAGCTGGGTGAACTCCGGCTGCCGGTCGGCGCGGAAGTCCTCGTCCCGGTAGCAGCGCGCGATCTGGTAGTAGCGCTCCAGGCCGGCCACCATCAGCAGCTGCTTGAACAGCTGGGGCGACTGCGGCAGGGCGTACCAGTGCCCGGGCTGAAGGCGCACCGGCACCAGGAAGTCACGCGCCCCCTCGGGCGTCGACCGGGTCATCGTCGGGGTCTCGATGTCGAGGAAGTCGTGCTCGTCCATCACCTCACGGATGGCGCGGGTCACCCGCGACCGCACCCGCAGCGCCCGAGCCGGGCCGGTGCGGCGCAGGTCGAGGTAGCGGTAGCGCAGCCGCACCTCCTCGCCGACCTCCACGTGGTCGTCGATCTGGAACGGCAGCGGTGCGGCCTCGCTGAGGACCTCGACGGTCGACGCGACCACCTCGACCTCACCCGTCGGCAGGTTGGGGTTCGCGTTGCCCTCCGGCCGGACCGCGACCTCGCCGACGACCCGCAGGCAGAACTCGTTGCGCAGCCCCGCCGCGACCTCCTCGTCGCGGACCACGACCTGCACCACGCCCGAGGCGTCCCGCAGGTCGAGGAACGCGACGCCGCCGTGGTCCCGGCGACGGGCGACCCAGCCCGCCAGGGTCACGGACCGGCCGGCGTGCTCGGCGCGCAGCGAGCCGGCGGCGTGGGTGCGGATCACAAGAGCTCCTCGGTGCTGCCGGCGCTGCCGGCGCTGAACGTGACCCCGGGACGCAGGTCCGCTGCCGGTGGCAGCCAGGTCGACGGGTCCGCGGCGACCTGCTCGCCGGAGCGGATGTCCTTCACCTCGTGCCCTCCCTCGTCGCCGGAGCCCCCGTCGGCAGGGAACCAGACGAACGGGATGCCCCGCCGCTCGGCGTACCTGATCTGCTTGCCGTACTTCGCCGGCTCGGGCGCCACCTCGGTGGCGATGCCGCGCCCGCGCAGCGCGGCCGCCACCCGGCCGCAGGCCGGCCGGGACTCGTCGTCGGGCAGCGCGACCAGCACGCACGTCGGGGTGCTGCGGCTGGCGGTCAGCAGCCCGCGCGACAGCAGCGGCGCGAGGATGCGCGTGACGCCGACGGAGATGCCGACCCCGGGGTAGGTCGACCGGCCGTCGCTGGCCAGCGAGTCGTAGCGGCCGCCGGAGCAGACCGAGCCGAGCCGCTCGAAGCCGGCCATCCGCGTCTCGTAGACCGTGCCCGTGTAGTAGTCGAGGCCACGTGCGACGCGCAGGTCGGCCACCACCGAGAAGCGCTCGGAGCGCAGGTCGCGGACCCCCTCCAGCACCCGGACCAGCTCCTCGAGCCCCTCGTCGAGCAGCGGGTGGCTGACCCCGAGCGCGCGGACCTGCCCGGCCACCCCGGCGTCCTCGCCGGACACCTCGGCCAGCCGCAGGCACGCCTTGGCCTGCTCCTCGCCCAGCCCCGCGTCCTCGACCAGCATCGCCTGCACGGCCTGCGGGCCGGCCCGGTCGAGCTTGTCCACCACGCGCATCGCACTGGCCACGTCGTCGACCCCGAGTCCGCGGTAGAAGCCCTCGATCAGCCGGCGGTTGTTCACCTGCATCAGCACCGGAGGGAGCGGGAGCTCCGCGAACGCCGCCGCGACGACCTGTGCGGTCTCGACCTCGGCGTGGAAGCCGAGGGTGTCCCTCCCGATGATGTCGATGTCGGCCTGGGTGAACTCGCGGTAGCGGCCCTCCTGCGGGCGCTCCCCCCGCCACGCCTTCTGGATCTGGTAGCGGCGGAACGGGAACTGCAGGTGGCCGGCGTTCTCCAGCACGTAGCGCGCCAACGGGACGGTCAGGTCGAAGTGCAGCCCCAGCGACGCGGCCGAGGCGTCGTCATCGCCCTCGGCCTGCAGCCGGCGCAGGACGTAGACCTCCTTGTCGGTCTCGCCCTTGCGCAGCAGCTGGTCGAGCGGTTCCGCGGCCCGGGTCTCCACCGAGGCGAAACCGTGCAGCTCGAAGACCCGCCGCAGCGTGTCCAGCACGTGCAGCTCGACGAGCCGCTCCCGAGGGAGCCACTCGGGGAAGCCGCTGATCGGGGAGGGTCCGCCCACGGCGCTAGAGCCCCCGGCCCGGTGCCGGGATGCCGCCAGTGGTCGCCAGGTCCTGCAGGAACGGGTTGCCGGCCCGCTCCCGGCCGATGGTGGTCCGGGGGCCGTGGCCGGGCAGGACCGCCACGGCGTCGGGCAGCGTCAGCACCTTCCCGGCCAGGCTGCGCAGCATGGTGGCGTGGTCGCCGCCGGGCAGGTCGGTGCGACCGATGGACCCGGCGAAGAGCAGGTCGCCGGAGAACATCACCTGGGGGGCCTCGTCGTGCGGCAGCCGGAAGGCCACCGAGCCGGGGGTGTGGCCGGGCGCGTGGTCGACGGTGATCTCCAGCCCGGCGATGTGCAGGACCTCGCCGTCGGCGAGCGGCTTGACGTCGTCGGGCTCCGACCACTCCAGCCGGCCACCGAACATCGCCCGGGTCTCCGGGGAGATGCCGGACAGCGGGTCGCGCATCATGTGGTCGTCACCGGGGTGCAGGTAGGCCGGCACGTCCCGCGCACCGCACACCGGCGTGACCGAGAACGTGTGGTCGAGGTGCCCGTGGGTCAGCAGCACCGCCACGGGCTTGAGCCGGTGCTCCGCGAGCACCGCGTCGAGGTCGTCGACCACGCCGATGCCGGGGTCGAGCACCACGCACTCCTCGCCCGCGCCGGGAGCCACCACGTAGCAGTTGGTGTCGAACGCGGCGGCGGGGAAGCCGGCGATGAGCACGGGAGGGCCTTCCGGTCTCGGTGCGGCGGGTCGCTCTCCCGCCGCTTGCAGGCTACCGGCGCGCCGCGGCGGCCCGCGAACCCGATACCCGGGGCTGCCTAGACTGTGCGACCGAGTCACCCGCAGCGGTTGAGGAGGAGCAGTGGCCGGCACGGCGAAGCGCGAGCGGCAGCTGGCACGCGAGCGCTACGAGCGGCAGCAGGCGAAGCGGGCCGCCGCCGTCGCCAAACGACGCCGCTGGCAGCAGATCACGGCCGTGGTTCTGGCCGTGGTGCTGGTCATCGGTGGTGTGGTCGGCCTGACCGCCCTGCTCGACGACGACCAGCCGGACCGGGCCGCGACCAAGCCCTCGGCCAGCGCCAGCCCGTCCCCCAGCGCGTCGGAGCCCTCCGAACCCGCGGGGTGCACCTACAGGAAGAGCCAGGAGGCGGCCTCGAAGGACGTCGGCATCCCGTCGTACGACGAGGCGCGGGCCAAGCAGCCGTTCACCGCGACGCTGACCACCAACCGGGGCGAGATCGTCGTCGAGATGGCCACCGCCAAGGCGCCGTGCACGACCAACAGCTTCAAGCACCTGGCGTCCAAGGGCTTCTACACGGACACCTCCTGCCACCGGCTGACCACCGCCAACCTGTTCGTCCTGCAGTGCGGCGACCCGACCGGCAGCGGCGGCGGCGGACCCGGCTACGGCTTCGGCGTCGAGAACGCCCCCGCGGACGGAATGTTCCCGGCCGGCACGGTGGCGATGGCCCGCAGCCAGGACCCGAACAGCAACGGCAGCCAGTTCTTCGTGGTCTACAAGGACACCCGGCTGCCCACGGACGGCGGCGGCTACAGCATCTTCGGGACCGTCACCGAGGGGCTCGACGTGGTCGAGAAGGTGGCCGCCAAGGGCTCGGACAACGCGAACGGGGAGGGCGACGGCAAGCCCAAGCAGTCGGTGGTCATCAAGTCGGTGAAGGTCGGGCAGGCCTGACGTGAGCGAGCAGGAGGCCCCGGGCGCCACGTCCCAGTCCACGTCGAACTGGGGGCGCGTCGACG
>JBOGDY010000196.1:0-4875 GCA_050742955.1 Actinomycetes bacterium
GTGCCTCACCGATGCTCGGCAGACCGGGATCGCGCTCCATCGGGTAGCCGTCCACGCCGCCCGTCGTGACGACGACGGCGCCGAGGACGGGGCCGGCCGATGCCGACGGCCCTCCGCGGTGGTTGACCTGCTGCGCGGCGACGCAGCGCACGCCCGGGTCGTACTTGGTGTCCTGGCGCCGGACCCGAGCCTCGTCGGCACCGGGCGCGAGGATCCGCACGACCTCTCGGGGGTCGTCTATCGCGGGCAGCCCCGGCAGGGCCGGGTCGAAGCCCAGGACGGTGACCATGACCGTCAGCCCGCGGGCACGGTTGCTGGACGTTCGACCTGTTCGGGCAGCCGCACGGGTCGGTCCTTCAGCATCCCGAGCAGGTGCTTGACCACGGCGTCGAGCCCCGTCGGAGCGGGCGCTCCCCGGCCGTGGCCCGGCTTCAGGGCATCCAGGACCGCCGTGGCGACGGCCTCGCCGGTCAGCTCGTCCGGGTCGACCGAGCCCACCCAGCCCCGCTGGGCGAACCGGGACGTACGCATCCGCTGCTCCGCGCTCGGTCCGGCACGTGGCACGAGCACCGCAGGAGTTCCGGACCGCAGGATCTCGACCGTGCTGCTGTAGCCGGCCCGGCCGACGACGACGTCGGCGGCCTCGACGTAGCTGAGCGGGTCACTGACCGAGGCGCGGACCCGGGCCTTGAGCGCCCGGGCACGGCGTTCGAGGTCGCGGCGCTGCTGCGGCGGCGCGAACGGCCCGGTGATGAGCACGGCGGACCAGGGACGCACTTCCCGCAACAGGGGCAGTGCCTCCAGTGCCGCGTCCATCAACGGATAGGCGTCGGCACCGCCGCCCGCCGTGACCACGAGCATGGCCTGTTCGTCCGCACCGTTACCCGGGCTGCGGCTCCGCACGGACGCGGTGTACCGGGCCTTCTCCGGTGTGCAGACGTAACCGGCGAACTTGACCCGCTTGGCCACTGAGGAGGGGAACGCGTACTGGCGGACCGAGTCGAAGATGTCCCGTCTGCCGTAGATCAGGACCGAGTCGTAGCAGTTCTCGAGGGCGCTGTAGGCACCTTCGTCGGTCCACACCCGGCGGACCACGTCCGGCGCGTCGATGATGTCTCGCAACCCGAGCACCGTCTTGGGCGGTGCCGGCCGTTCGCGCAGGTCGTGCAGGATCGGCAGCAGCTCGCCGAACGCGCCGTGCGGCATGTGGTCGACCAGGATCAGGTCTGGCTGGAAGCCGTCGACCGTCGCGCGGAGCAGCTCGCGCCGCAACGCCGAGACCTCGCCGAACGGCCGGGACAGCCCGACAGGCTCCCAGACTCCCGGGCCCTTCTTGACGATGGAGGGCAGCTTGACGCAGTCCTGTCCGGAGCCGAGCCGGAAGAACGGGCCCAGCGGCGAGTCGACGATGGACAGGACGGCTGCATCCTCGTCGGCGTGCACCAGGGCGGCCGCGATCGAGCTCGTGCGTCGCAGGTGCCCCAAGCCCAGCCCGTCCTGCGAGTACAGCAGGATCCGCGGACCGTTCGCGTTGTTGTCACGACCCACCGCCACCACCACCTTCCCGAGGTGGGGCAGCCGGTCTATGCCTTGAATCGCGTGACCGGGTGCCCTGCGTGCCCCCGGCACGCAGATGGCCGGAGCATTGACATGGTGACTTCCCTGACGCCGGAGGGGAAGGGGGACAAACCGTCAGCCACCGTCCCGATCGGCGGTCGCGGCCTCCAGAAGGTCCAGGACGTCCTCATACGTCGGGTCTGCGTCGGCCACCTGGCCGAGCAGGTCGCGTGCCTCGTCCAGCCGCTGTTCGGCGAACGCCCGCACACCTGCGGCGTAGAGGTCGGCGAGCGGCTCGCTCTCGGCCACTGCCACGGGCGGGCTCGCGGGGATCTCCGCGTCGTGGGTGACCGCCGATGTAGACGTGGCCGACCACAGCTCGTCGGCCAGCTCGAGTGCGCTCGCGTGCCGGTGCTCGGGATTCTTGGCCAGACCGCGGAGCAGCACACCTTCCAGCTCGCGTGACAGGTCGGCACGGACCGCCCGCGGCGGGGGCGGTGGTTCGTAGGCCTGGCTGCGCAGCACGGCGTCGGGTGTCGCGGCATGGAACGGCACCGTGCCCGTGAGCAGCTCGTAGAGGACGACGACAACGGCGTAGAGGTCGGCGGGTGGCCCCGCCGGCAGCCCGAACGCCTGTTCCGGCGCCAGGTAGGCGGGGTCGCCCACGACCGGCCGCGCGCCGCCCGGTCCGACCGGCAGGTCCCGGCCGATCGCGAAGTCCGCGAGCAGCGGCCACATCGGCGAGGGCAGCACGATGTGGCGCGGGCCGAGGTCGCGATGCACCACGCCATGCTCGTGGGCGTGAGCGAGGGCGGCGAGCAGCGGCGACACGAGCCCGACCACCTCGACCGGGTCGCCCGGCCCCGGAGCACGGTCCGCGAGAGTCGCCCGCTCCCCGGCGTACTCCTCGACGACGTAGACGCGGCCCTGGTCCGCACCGGCGTCCACCAGCGGCACGATGTGCGGGTGGCGCAGCCGCGCCACCGCCCGGGCCTCGCCGATGAGCGCTGCCAGACGCGACGGGTCCGTCTCCTGCGGGAGCACCGTGACCGCCAGGGGCCGGCCGTCGACGACGGACCGGTATGCCGTGGACGTGCGTCGGCGGCGGATGACGTCGGTCAGCTCGTAGGGACCGATGCGCCGGCCGACGAGCTCGCTCATGCGGTCGCTTCCGTCCATGCGTTCCGGCGATCTCCGAACAGCACCGCCGATCAGGCGTAGTATCCATGGCCGAGCCGGGAGGGTGCGCGTGAATGTGCATCACACGGGCAATCCCGACAACGCCCAGGCCAAGGCGCCCATGCGGGAGACCGGCGTTGCCCAGGTCATGACCTCGACGCGGTTCGGTAAGCACCCGACCGCGTTCACCGCGACCGGCCTGCCGATCCTGCGGCTCGCCCTCGACGTCGCCGCGATGGCACCCGCACTGCTCCCGCTGCTCGCTCCGCTGGCCTCCGGCCCCGAGTCGGCCCACCTGTCCTACGCGCGGCTTCTCGCCTACAAGCAGGGCAACCGCGGGACGATCCGCTACGACGTCGAGGCCAACGGGCGTCCGATGACGATCCTCGGCAAGCTCTACCCGCACCCCACCCAGGTCGCCCGCGTCCACGCCATCATGAAGGCGCTGTGGCAGGACACCTTTGCCGCCACCCCCGACCTCGGCGTCCCCCGTCCCCTCGGCACCGTCCCCGAGCTGTCGATGCTGGTCTACGTGCCGGTCGACGGCACTCCGCTGGACGAGCTGCTCGCCGGTTCCGAGGGACCCCCTGCCGTCGAGGGCACCGCGAGGTGGCTCAGCGCGCTCCACGGCGCGGACCTCGAGCTCGACCGCCGGCTGCACGTCGCGACGGAGGTCGTGAACCTGCAGGCGTGGGCCGCCCTGGTGAGCGCCACCTATCCGGAGGAGGGGCCGGTCGCCGCCCGGCTGGCGGCCGGTCTCACGGAGAACGTGGGTGCGATCGACGCCCGGCCCGAGACGCCGATCCACAAGGACTTCCACTACAAGCACGTCCTTGTCGGGTCCGGTGTCCGCGTCATCGACTTCGACGAGGTGCGTCACGGCGACCCGATGTACGACGTCGCGCACTTCTGCGCGCATCTGCGGCTGCTCGCCTGCCGCAGCGCCGACGGGGCGGCCGCGATCGCCAACGACGAGGGGCGGTTCCTCGAGTCCTACGTTGGCCAGTCGGGCCGGTCCGTGGACAGCAGCTTTCCGTGGTACGCCGCCTACACCTGCCTGAAGATCGCCAAGCAGCTGTGCTCGGTGCGTGGGGTCCGGCCGCACCCGGACGGGGAGGAGCAGGACCGGCAGCTGTCGGCGATGCTGCAGCAAGGCATGGCCTTCCGTGACCTCCTCCGCTGAGCCCCTGGGAGCCGCCCGGCGCGGTGAGGTCGTCTACCTCGTCCGGAGCTGGCCGCGGCTGTCGCAGACCTTCGTCCTGGACGAGGCGCTCGGCATGGAGCGGCTGGGTGTGTCGGTGCGGATCGTGGCGCTGTCGGCGCCGGGCGAGGATCACCAGCAGGCCGAGCTGCAGCAGCTGAGGGCTCCCGTGCACCATCTGGGCGGCGCCACGGCAGCCGCCGGCAGCAGGGCCGAGCACGCGCGCGCCCTGATGACGTCACCGGGGCGCTACCTGCGCGCGGTCTGGCACGTCCTGCGCCGCCCCGGATGGGACCGGGCCTATCACGCGGACTCCCACTGGCGCTGCCTCGGTCACGCGGTCCGGCTCGCGGCACTCCTGCGCGAGACGTCCGGCGACCTGCCGGCCGGAGGCCCGCGACTGCACGCACACTTCGCGCACGACCCGGCCGCCGTGGCGTCCCTCACGCATATCCTCACCCGCACCCCGTGGAGCTTCACCGCCCACGCGCGCGACCTGTGGCAGGTGCCGCCGGCCGCCCTGATCGAACGGGTCCGGTCGGCCCGGCTCGCGGTGACCTGCTCACAGTCGGCCTACGACTACCTGACCGGCCTGCTCCCGGCCGAGCTGACGGGACGCGTCCGGCTGGTCCGGCACGGGGTCGACGTCGACACGTTCCGTCCGGCGGCGGTGCCGCAGCAGTCGACGGGCGGGCCGGTGTCCATCGTGACGGTCGGGAGGCTGATCGAGAAGAAGGGGTTCGACGACCTCTTCGAGGCTTGCCGCCTGCTCGCCGACCGCGGCCTCCGCTTCCACTGCACCGTCTACGGTGAGGGCCCGCTGGGCGACCGGCTGGCCGAGCAGGTGCGCGACCTCGGCCTGTCGGACCTGGTGACGCTCGCCGGGACGGTCACCCGCAGCGAGCTCCTGCCCCGGTTGCAGCAGGCCGACGTGTTCG
>JBOGDY010000197.1:0-4858 GCA_050742955.1 Actinomycetes bacterium
TGACCCTGGACCCCGCCACCTCGGCCCTGCACTACGGCCAGTCCATCTTCGAGGGGCTCAAGGCCTACCACCAGCCCGACGAGTCGGTCGCGCTGTTCCGGCCCGAGCAGAACGCCGCCCGCTTCCAGCGCTCGGCCCGCCGGCTGGCGATGGCCGAGGTGCCCGAGCAGCTGTTCCTCGACTCGCTGCGCGAGCTGGTCAGGGCCGACCGCGGCTGGGTGCCGACCCGTCCCGGCGAGGCGCTCTACCTGCGACCGCTCGAGTTCGCGACCGACCCGTTCCTGGGGGTGCGACCGGCGCGGGAGTACCTCTTCCTGCTCTTCGCCTCGCCGGCCGGCAGCTACTTCCCCGGTGGCGTGCGGCCGGTGTCGGTGTGGCTGTCCACGGAGTTCACCCGTGCGGCCCCGGGGGGGACCGGCGAGGCCAAGTGCGCGGGCAACTACGCCGCGTCGCTGGTCGCCCAGGCCCAGGCCGCGGAGCAGGGCTGCGACCAGGTGGTGTGGCTCGACGCGATCGAGCACACCTACGTCGAGGAGATGGGGGGGATGAACCTCTACTTCGTGCTGTCCGACGGTCGGCTGCTCACCCCGGCGCTCACCGGGACCCTCCTGCCCGGCGTCACCCGCGACTCGATCCTCACCCTCGGCGGGGAGATGGGCCTCGACGTGGTCCAGGGCCGGATCAGCACCGACGAGTGGCAGCGCGGCGCCGCCGACGGCACCATCACCGAGGTGTTCGCCTGCGGCACCGCCGCCGTGGTCACCCCGGTGGGCCAGGTCAAGCACGCGCACGGTGAGTTCACGATCGCCGACGCCCAGCCCGGCGCCGTCACCATGAAGGTGCGCGAGGCGCTGCTGGGCATCCAGCACGGCACCGCCCCCGACCCGCACGGGTGGATGCACCCCGTCGCCTGAGCCGAGTGACAGGGAACACCCCTGGCCAGCGCATTTGCCCGATTCAGCACCCTCGGGGAGGGTAGGGGGCACGGCGCGAGAACGCGTGAGACACCGTTTCCCCGAGGAGAGGACCCCCTCCCATGACCACCCCGCAGGCCAACGGCCAGCAGCCGACCGAGGCCGCGATCGCCGCCGGCATGGCGGCCGGTGACACCGAGGCCGTGATGCGTGCCGTCGCCACGAGCCAGGTCGTCGTCCCCCAGACCGCGACCGCGCCGGATGAGAGCACGCCCGAGGGCTCGCTCTCGCTGCCGGTGATCGAGCAGGACGGCACGCAGTACGTGCCCGTCTTCACCTCCGAGACGACGATGAACTCCGCGGCACCCGACCTCGGCGAGTCGATCTCCCTGCCGGCCGCCCAGCTCGCCGCGAACTGGCCCTCCGACGACCTGTGGCTGGCCGTGAACCCGGGCACCGAGGACGGGCTCACCCTGCCACCCGACGCGGTCAAGTCGCTGCCCGTCTACGCGCAGACCTGACCCGCCCCCGACCACGCTCGCCACGCCTCTGCGGCGGCTACGGCCGTCGCAGCGGCTGGCCGGTGCTCACTTGGTGAGACGGGGGTTCCACCCCATGAACACGGCTGTCACGCTGGTGGCGATGAGCACGTACACCGGCATTACCAGCTAGGCGCGTCCGGCCGACACCGGCAGACGCGCAGACCTCCCGCGACCGCGGGGGGTCTTTTTGTTTGGGGAGCACCATCGTGACGACGAGCAGCACCGGTACCACGGCCCCAGCCGTGGTTTCCGACGCCTTCCATGTCTACGACACGACCCTGCGCGACGGGGCGCAGCAGGAGGGGCTCGCCTTCTCCGTCACCGACAAGCTCTCGATCGCCCGCCACCTCGACCAGCTCGGGGTCGGGTTCGTCGAGGGCGGGTGGCCGGGTGCCATCCCCAAGGACACGGAGTTCTTCCGGCGGGCTCTGACCGAGCTCGACCTGAAGCATGCGCAGCTCACCGCGTTCGGCGCGACCCGCCGGCCAGGTGTGAAGGCCGCGGACGATCCCCTCGTGGCCGCCCTGCGCGACTCCGGCGCGCCCGTCGTGACCCTGGTGGCCAAGAGCCACGACCGGCACGTCGAGCTGGCGCTGCGCACGACGCTCGCGGAGAACCTGGCGATGGTGCGCGACACAGTGGCTCACCTGCGGGCCGAGGGCCGGCGGGTGTTCCTCGACGCCGAGCACTTCTTCGACGGCTACCGGAGCAACCCGGCCTACGCCGTGGAGGTGCTGGCGACGGCCGCGGAGGCCGGGGCGGACGTGACGGTTCTCTGCGACACCAACGGCGGCATGCTCCCGCCGGAGCTGGCCGACGTGGTCGCTGAGGTCGGGCAGCGGTCCGGTGCCCGCCTGGGCATCCACTGCCACAACGACACCGGCTGCGCGGTCGCCAACTCGCTCGCCGCGGTCGCCGCCGGCGCCAGCCACGTGCAGGGCACCCTCAACGGCTACGGCGAGCGCACCGGCAACGCCGACATCGTGACGATCGTGGCCAACCTCCAGCTCAAGCTGGGACGTCAGGTGCTGCCGCCGGGCAGCCTGGCGGAGGGCACCCGCGTCGCGCACGCCGTGTCCGAGCTGGCCAACGTCCCGCCGTACTCCCGGATGCCCTATGTCGGGGCGTCCGCCTTCGCGCACAAGGCGGGGCTGCACGCGAGCGCGATCCGCGTCGACCCCGACCTCTACCAGCACACCCGCCCGGAGGAGGTCGGCAACGACATGCGGATGCTGGTCTCCGACATGGCAGGCCGGGCCAGCATCGAGCTCAAGGGCCGCGAGCTCGGCTACGACCTCTCCGACGACCGCGAGCTGCTGACCCGCGTCACCGACCGGGTCAAGGAGCTGGAGGCGCGCGGCTACACGTTCGAGGCGGCGGACGCCTCGTTCGAGCTGTTGCTGCGGTCGGCGGTCGACGGGGTGCCGCTGTCCTTCTTCGACGTCGAGTCGTGGCGGGTCATCGTCGACGCGCGCGGGGACGGCTCCGCCGTGGCCGAGGCCACGGTGAAGGTCCACGCCGGCGGTGACCGGATCGTGGCGACGGGGGAGGGCAACGGACCGGTCAACGCCCTGGACCATGCACTTCGTACGGCGTTGGGCCAGGCGTTCCCCGAGCTCACCAAGCTGCAGCTGATCGACTACCGGGTACGCATCGTGGACGCCGCTCACGGCACTGACGCGGTGACCCGGGTGCTGGTCGAGACCAGCGACGGCGAGACGTCCTGGGAGACCGTCGGCGTGCACGCCAACATCATCGAGGCGTCCTGGGAGGCCCTCGTGGACGCGGTGACCTACGGGCTGCTGCGCCACGGGCGCGAACCGGACTGACCGGCGGCGGGTAGCCTCGCCGGGTGCGAATCGCGAGGTACTCCGCCGGCGACGGCGCGGCGTTCGGGCTGGTCGAGGGCGAGCTCGACGACCCGACGACGCTGACCGTCCGCCGCATCGACGGCCATCCCTTCGCCCCGTTCCAGGTGGTCGGCGAGCCGCAGCCGGTCTCCGGCGTGCGGCTGGTCTCGCCTGTCCTGCCCAGCAAGGTGGTCGGCGTCGGGAGGAACTACCTCGAGCACGTGGCAGAGATGGGCGGCGACGACTCGGCCGCGGACCCGCCTGTCGTGTTTCTCAAGCCGTCGACGTCGGTCATCGGCCCCGGCGAGCCGGTGCAGTACCCCACCGGCGTCTCCACCGAGGTGCACTACGAGGGCGAGCTCGCGGTCGTCATCGGTCGGCTCTGCCGGGAGGTGCCCGCCGCGCGGGCCGCCGATGTCGTCCTCGGCTACACGTGCGCCAACGACGTGACGGCCCGTGACCTGCAGCTGGCCGAGAAGCAGTGGGGCCGGGCCAAGGGCTTCGACACGTTCTGCCCGATCGGACCATGGATCGAGACCGACCCAGCGTCGCCGTTGGCGGCCGACCTCGCCGTCACGACCACAGTCAACGGCGAGCTGCGCCAGGCCGGCCGGACCTCGCAGATGACCCGGGGCGTCGCCGACCTCATCGCGCACGTCAGCCAGGCGATGACGCTGCTGCCCGGCGACGTGATCCTCACCGGCACACCGGCGGGCGTGGGTCCGCTCGAGGTCGGGGACGAGGTCGCGGTGAGCATCGAAGGCATCGGCACTCTCACCAACACGGTGGTCCCGCGTGGCTGACCGGCGCGTACGCACCCGCTTCGCCCCGTCACCCAGCGGTGACCTGCACGTCGGCAACATCCGCACCGCCCTCTACGCGTGGGCCTACGCCCGGCACACCGGTGGCACGTTCGTGTTCCGCGTCGAGGACACCGACCGCTCGCGGGTGACCCCGGAGAACATCCACGCCGCGGTCGAGTCGCTGCGCTGGCTCGGCCTCGACTGGGACGAGGGCCCCGAGGTCGGCGGCGACCACGGCCCCTACCTGCAGAGCCAGCGGCTGGACGTCTACGACGGCTGGGCCCGACGCCTGCTCGACCAGGGCGACGCCTACCGCTGCTACTGCACGCCCGACGAGCTCGAGAAGCGCCGCGAGGCACAACGTGCCGCCGGGACACCACCTGGGTACGACGGGACGTGCCGAGACCTCTCGGCGGAGCAGGTCGCGGCGCACGTCGCCGCCGGCCGCATGCCGGTGCTGCGCTTCCGGATGCCCGAGGGATCGACGACCTTCCACGACGCGATCCGCGGCGACGTGACGTTCGACCACACGCACGTGCCCGACTTCGTGCTGGTGCGTGCCGACGGGTCGCCGCTCTACACGCTCGCGGTAGCGGTCGACGACGTCCTGATGGAGATCACGCACGTGCTGCGCGGCGAGGATCTGCTCTCCTCGACACCACGGCAGATCGCGGTCTACCGCGCCATGGGCGTCGCCGACGACGCGCTGCCCGTGTTCGCGCACCTGCCGTTCGTCATGGGGGAGGGCA
>JBOGDY010000198.1:0-4843 GCA_050742955.1 Actinomycetes bacterium
CACGCGGCCGCTGACGCCGTCCTGCGGTCGGTGGCCGGACGGCTGGTCGCCACAGCCCGCGCCGTGGACACCGTCGGCCGCCTCGGCGGTGACGAGTTCGCGGTGCTGCTGGAGCACACCGGCGGCCCGGGCGCCACCGCGGCGCTGGGCCGGCTGCGCCGCTGCCTGCACGAGGAGTCCGAGGGCGGCGGAACCCCGGTGGTGGGGGCCTGCCTGGGGATGGCGACCTACCGGCCCGGGGACGGCGTCGCCAGCCTGATGTCGCGTGCCGACGCCGAGATGTACGCCGAGAAGGCCCGCCGGCCCTGACCCGCTGCTGGCACTCGGGTTGACCGAGTGCTAGTCCTGGCCTAGATTCGCCTTGGCACTCTCGACCCGAGTGTGCCAGCCCCGCGGGTGCCGGCCCAGGCCGGTCCGGCGGGGGAGCGAACGGCAAGGACAGGGCAGTCCGGCTCCCGCGACGGCGGACCGCCAGGTCACTTCGCCCCAGAGCTCGTGAGATCTTCTGCGAGAGGGAGTCAGAACGTGACGACGGCCACCAAGGTTGCCATCAAGCCGCTCGAGGACCGCATCGTGGTCCAGCCGTCCGACGCCGAGCAGACCACCGCGTCGGGCCTCGTGATCCCGGACACCGCGAAGGAGAAGCCCCAGGAGGGCACCGTTCTCGCCGTGGGTCCGGGCCGTTTCGAGGACGGCGCGCGGGTGCCGCTCGACGTCAGCGTCGGCGACACCGTGCTCTACAGCAAGTACGGCGGCACCGAGGTCAAGTACAGCGGCGAGGAATACCTCGTCCTCTCGGCCCGCGACGTGCTCGCGGTGATCGAGAAATAGCACCGGAAGTACCAGCAGCACTTCCTGGCACCGCCCCGGGCGGCCCGACCCTGCGTCCGGCCCTCGGGGCGTTGTCGTCACCGAACCACCGCGAAAAGGACATCTGACACATGGCAGCGAAGATCATCAAGTTCGACGACTCCGCCCGTCGCGCCCTCGAGCAGGGTGTCAACCGGCTCGCCGACGCGGTCAAGGTGACTCTCGGCCCCCTGGGCCGCAACGTGGTCATCGACAAGAAGTGGGGCGCCCCCACCATCACCAACGACGGCGTGACCATCGCCCGTGAGATCGAGCTGGAGGACGCCTTCGAGAACCTCGGCGCCCAGCTCGCCAAGGAGGTCGCGACCAAGACCAACGACATCGCGGGCGACGGCACCACCACGGCCACCGTCCTGGCCCAGGCCATGGTCCGCGAGGGCATGCGCAACGTGGCCGCCGGCGCGTCGCCGAGCGAGCTCAAGCGCGGCATCGACAAGGCGGTCGAGGCGGTGTCGGCCAAGCTGGGCGAGGCGGCCCGCGACGTGGACGGCAAGAAGGACATCGCGCACGTCGCCACCATCTCCGCGCAGGACCGTGCGGTCGGCGAGCTGATCGCCGAGGCCTTCGACAAGGTGGGCAAGGACGGTGTCATCACCGTCGAGGAGGCCAACACCATGGGCCTCGAGCTGGAGTTCACCGAGGGCATGCAGTTCGACAAGGGCTACATCTCGCCCTACATGGTGACCGACTCCGAGCGCATGGAGGCCGTTCTCGACGACCCCTACATCCTGATCCACCAGGGGAAGATCTCCGCCGTCGCGGACCTGCTGCCGCTGCTGGAGAAGGTTGCGCAGTCGGGCAAGACCCTGGTCGTGGTCGCCGAGGACGTCGAGGGGGAGGCGCTCTCGACCCTGGTGGTCAACAAGATCCGTGGCCTGTTCAACTCGGTCGCCGTCAAGGCACCCGGCTTCGGGGACCGCCGCAAGGCGATGCTGCAGGACATGGCGGTGCTCACCGGTGCCGAGGTGGTGGCGCCCGAGGTCGGGCTCAAGCTGGACCAGATCGGCCTGGAGGTGCTCGGGAGCGCGCGGCGGGTCGTGGTGACCAAGGACGACACGACGATCATCGACGGCGGCGGCGACCGCCCGGCGGTCGATGACCGGGTGCGCCAGATCCGCGCCGAGATCGAGGCCACCGACTCGGACTGGGACCGCGAGAAGCTGCAGGAGCGGCTGGCCAAGCTGGCCGGCGGCGTCTGCGTCATCGGCGTCGGCGCGGCCACCGAGGTGGAGCTGAAGGAGCGCAAGCACCGCATCGAGGACGCCGTCTCGGCGACCCGGGCGGCCATCGAGGAAGGCATCATCGTCGGCGGAGGTGCCGCTCTCGTGCACGCGGTGTCGGTGCTCAAGGACTCGCTGGGTCTCACGGGTGACGCGGCGACCGGTGTGAGCATCGTGCGCAAGGCCGCCGACGAGCCGCTGCGGTGGATCGCGGAGAACGCCGGTCACGAGGGCTACGTCGTGGTCAGCCGGGTCCGCGAGCAGGGCGAGGGGTTCGACGCCGCCACCGGCGAGTACGGCGACCTGGTGGCCCACGGCGTGCTCGACCCGGTCAAGGTGACCCGCTCGGCGCTGCAGAACGCGGCGTCGATCGCGAGCATGGTGCTGTCCACAGACACGCTGGTGGTGGAGAAGAAGGAGGAGGAGCCCGCCGAGGCCGGGCACGGCCACGGCCACGGTCACGCCCACTGACGGTCGCGTGACAGACCGGCCCGGGCCCGCCGACGGCGAGCCCGCCACGACCGACTCCGGCGTCGACGTCGACGTCGGGCTCGGGGTGGCCGCCGTAGCCCGACGGCTCGGTGTGGCCGCCGGGACCCTCCGCACCTGGGACCGCCGCTACGGCGTGGGCCCCACCGGGCATGTCGCCGGAGCCCGCCGCCGCTACACCGCCGGCGACCTGGCCAGGCTCACCGTGATGCGGCGGCTGATGCTCGAGGGCGTCTCGCCGGCCGACGCGGCCCTGGTCGCGGTCCGCTCCGACCCGTCCGAGGACGTGGCTCCGCCGGTGGAGCCGGACGGCGGCCGGAAGGACCGACCCACCTCTCGCGCCGGCGGCGGACGGGTGGTGCCGCTGCGGGACGCCTCTCCCGCCGCACGCGGTCTGGCCCGGGCCGCCATGGCACTGGACAGCGCGGGCTGCACGGCCGTGATCGCTCGCTCGCTGGCACGTCGCGGCGTCGTCCGGACGTGGGACGACCTCCTCCTGCCGGTGCTGTCCGGTGTCGGGGAGCGCTGGCGGACCACCGGCACCGGCGTCGAGGTCGAGCACCTCCTCAGCGAGTGCGCCGAGGACGCCCTGCGCCAGGTCACCCGCCGGGCGACCCGGGGGGACGACACCCGGCCTGTGCTGCTGGCCGCGCTCGAGCAGGAGGAGCACCGGCTGCCGTTGCACGCCCTCGCTGCCGCGCTGGCCGAGCGCTCCGTCGCCGTACGCATGCTCGGCGCGCGGCTGCCCGTCGGCGCGCTCGCCAGCGCCGTGACCCGCACCGGCGCCGCCGTCGTCTTCGTCTGGTCGCAGGGCGCCACGGGTCGGCCGCCACCTGCCCGGCTGGCCACCGTCCCGGCGGTCCGGCCCAGCCCGACGGTGTTGCTGGGTGGCCCCGGCTGGTCCCCGGACCGGCTCCCGGCACGCACCCGGTGGTGTCCCGACCTGGCCTCCGCCACGACCGCGGTGACCGCCGCGCTGGGCGTGGGCGACAACCATCCGCGGTAGCCTCGCGCGACCGCCGATCACGCGACGGGGCAGCCGCAACCTGCCGCGCCACCGGAAGGGATGACGACCGTGGCCGAGGAGCTCGCCGCCCTGCTCGCCACGGGCGAGCGGGCCGCGTTCCACGGCCGGCCCGACGCGGGGGTGGACCCGCTGCGCCGGGCCGCGGACCTGGCGCGCGAGCAGGGTCTACAGGCGGAGGCGGTCGGCGCAGGCTGGCTGCTCGGCGTGTGCCTGGTGTCATCGGGCCGCTACGGAGGGGCGCTCGAGGTGCTCGAGCCCCTCGCCGACCTTCCCACCGGCCGGACGCCGGCCGGCGACATCTTCGCGGCCCTTGCCGGGGCCGCCCTCGGCAGCCTGCACCGGCAGCTGGGCAGGCACGAGGACTCGCTGGGCTACGACGAACGCGCGCTCGCCCGCACGGACGGCTCCGGCGAGGCCGGTTTCGACGCGCTGCTGGGGCTGGCCTCCGACCGCGTCGGCCTCGGCGACGAGGCGGCCGCCCGCACCGAGCTCGGCCGCGCGGCCGCGCTCGCCGACGGCCGGACCGAATGGTGGCGGCAGCGAGTCCGGTTGGACTGGGTCCGGGCCGAGGTGGACCTGCTCGCCGGCGACCCGGGTGCGGCGGCCACCGCCGCCCATCGCGCCATCGACCTGGCAGAGCGGTCCGGTGCCCCGCGCCACGTCGCCAAGGGGCTGCTGTTCCTAGGAGTCGCCCAGGTCGAGGCCGGATCCACCGGCGAGGCCGCGACGACCCTGCGTCGAGGTGCCCTGCTCGCGGAGAGCCTGGGCGCCTTGCCCCTGCAGTGGCCCGCCCGCGCCGTGCTCGGTGCGCTCGTGGCCGAGGACGGTGGCGAGGAGAGCGCGCGCTCGTTGGAGTCGGCGCGTGCCGCCGTCCGGGCCATCGCCGGGGACCTCCCGGAGCGGCTGCGCGGCGACTGGCTGGGCCGCCCGGACGTCGCCGCCCTGCTCGACGCCTGAAGCAACCGGACCCGCGGCCAGAGCCTGCTGCACGCGTGATCGCGGACAAGGCGCAATCCGACCCTCGACCCAACGACGTGATCCGGCCCGCTGCTGGTGCCGGGTTTCCCTTTGTGGACAACGGGTTCTGGGGTGGGGGTTGTGTCGGACCCGGCGGCTAGGGTCGTCGCATGAGTCAGGTCGGGACGGTCGCGGAGCACCCGGTGCTGGCCGGTGCCCGTGCCGCGGGCGCCCGGTTGTCGACCGCGTGCCGGGGGGCGGCGTGGCAGCTGGGGGACGC
>JBOGDY010000199.1:0-4839 GCA_050742955.1 Actinomycetes bacterium
GCCCCGACCACACCGTCCCGCGACACCCGCCGCAGCCGGCCGCCATCGACGTGCACCGACACCAGCAGGCCGGCGGCGCCGCGGGCGGCGTCGACCAGGTCGGGACGGTCGAGCAGTGCACCCGCCTCGGCCATGCCGGCGACCGCCAGCCCGTTCCAGGCGGCGACCACCTTGTCGTCGCGGGCGGGCGGCACCCGCGACCCGCGTACGGCGAGGAGCCGCTCGCGCTCGGCCCGCCACCGGGCCTCGTCCGCAGGGTCGTCGAGCAGCTGCAGGACCGACGAACCGTGCTCGAACGTGCCCGCGGCGGTGACGCCGAACAGCTCCGCCGCCTCCTCACCCACCTCCTCCGGGCGCCACACGTAGAACTTGCCCTCGACCCCCTCGCTGTCCGCGTCCAGTGCCGAGGCGAAACCACCTTCCGGGGTGCGCAGGTCGCGGACCATCCAGTCGGCGGTCTCCAGGGCGACCCGGCGGGCCAGCGGTGAGCGGGTCGCCTTCCACCAGTGGACGTAGACCCGCAGCAGCAGCGCGTTGTCGTAGAGCATCTTCTCGAAGTGCGGAACCACCCACCCGGCGTCGACCGAGTAGCGCGCGAACCCGCCGCCCAGCTGGTCGTAGATGCCGCCGCGGGCCATCGCCGCACAGGTGCCCTCCACCATCCGCAGGAGGTGCGGGTCGCCGGTGCGCGCATGGTGGCGCAGCAGCAGCTCGAGCACCATCGACGGCGGGAACTTCGGTGCGCCCCCGAACCCGCCGCGCGCCTCGTCGTACTCGCCGGCGAGGGTGCGCACCGCAGAGTCGAGCTGGTCGGCGGACGGCGGGGCACCACCCGCGGCGACCGTGCCGCGCTCGGCCAGCGCCCCGACGATGCGCTGGCCGGCGGCGACGACGTCGTCGCGGCGCTCGGCCCACGTCTGTGAGACCGAGCCGAGCAGCTGGCGGAACGACGGCATGCCGTGGCGCGGTGCCGGCGGAAAGTAGGTGCCGCAGTAGAACGGCTCCCCGGTGGGCGTGACGAACACCGTCATCGGCCAGCCGCCGTGGCCGGTCATCGCCTGGGTGGCCTCCATGTAGACCGCGTCGACGTCGGGCCGTTCCTCGCGGTCGACCTTGATGTTGACGAAGGCGGCATTCATCTGTGCGGCGGTGTCCACGTCCTCGAAGGACTCGTGCGCCATCACGTGGCACCAGTGGCAGGCGGCGTAGCCGATCGAGACGAGCACGGGCACGCCGCGCCGCCGGGCCTCGGCGAACGCCTCCTCGCCCCACGGCCACCAGTCGACCGGGTTGTCCTGGTGCTGCAGCAGGTAGGGGCTCGTCGCGCCGGCGAGATGGTTGGCCATCGACCCATCCTGCCCCGGGTCTGAGGCTGTGGACGCCGGGGCCCGAAAGCGGGCCGAGGCATCAAGTCCGGCGCTGGGACGCCGATAGGGACATTCATGGGCGGGCCGAGGACATCACCCGGGGTGGCTGCATGCTGAGCGGCCCACGTACGCCCGCCGGCGCCCCGGTGGTCGGCGCCCTGATCACCGGTGTGCTGGGCGTCGGCTATGCCGTCGCGCCCGGCGACGCGGTCCGCTCGGCCGTCTGGGTGCTGGTCGGCCTGGCCGGCGCGGCCGGTGTGCTGCTCGTCTCCCGACGCACCCGGCCGGTGGATCCGATGCCAGCATGGCTGCTGGCGGCCGCCGTCGCGCTGCTGGCCGGCGGCCAGGCGGTCACGTTGGCCGGAAACCCTTCACCGGCGTACGCCGACCTCCCCCACCTGCTCGCCTACCCGGTGGTCGCCGCCGCCATCACCGCGTTCCAGCGTGACCGGATCCGGCACGACCGGGCCAGCATGCTCGACGCTCTCGTGGTGACCGTCGCCGCCGCCCAGGCGCTGTGGCTGGTCGTGATCGACCCGGCACTGCGGGCGCAGGAGGCGACGCTCGCCGACATGGTCGTCGCGGCGGCCTACCCGGCGGGCCATCTGCTCGTGCTCGCCGTGCTCGCCCGACTCGTCTTCTCGGTCGTCGGAGGCCGCGACGTCAGCGCCCGGCTGCTCGCGGCCGGAGTCGGCCTCGGGCTCGCCGGCGAGGTGGCCGCCACGGTCACCGACGTCGGCTGGCTGGTGGCGGGCTGGCTGCCTGCCTTCGGGCTGCTCGTGCTGGCCGCGGCACACCCGCACATGGCCGCGCCCCCGCCGGTCGAGCGGACCGCCCGCCTCGCCTCCGCCTGGCGGTTCGTGGTCATGCTCGCGCTGGCCTGCCTGGTGTCGCCCCTGCTGGTCCTCACCCATCCCGTGGACGACGAGGCGGCCAAGGCGGTCGTGGTCCTGGGCGGGGCGGTCCTGCTCTTCACCCTGGCCCTGTTGCGCATCGTGAGCCTGCTCGCCAGCCTCCGGCGGGCGCTGCGCCGCGAGCACGTCCTGCGCGAGGCCACGGCCGCGCTCGTCGGTGCGGCGCACCGGGCCGGCGTCCGCGACGCCGCCCTCACCGCCGCTGTCGACCTGATCGACCAGCCGGGGACCCGGGCCTGGCGGGTGGACGGCGACCCCGGCGGCACGGTGGCGCAGGCGACCGACGACGCCGACGTGGCGACGTTCCTCGACGCCGCCGAGCTCGAGCTGTTCCCGCACGGTGACGACGGCATCGCCGTGCTCGCGGGGCCCTCGCTGCTGCATGCCACCCTCGGTGTCACCTCGACCCAGACCCTCGTGCTGGTCGGCCTGCCGGTCCGCGGCATGGCGCGGGAGGCTGCGGTCGTCGCGACGACGGTCCCACCGTCGGATCGCACGGTCGCCGCGCTGCGGTCACTGGCGTCGACCATGGCCATGGCCCTCGACCGGCTCGACGTCGGCGAGATCATGGTCGAGCGCCGCAGCGAGCGCCGGCTGCGGCTGATGCTGCGCTACGCGTCCGATGTGATCTGCATCCTGGACCACGACCTGACCGTGGTGCACGTGACACCGGCGGTCGAGCCCATCGTGGGCATGCCCGCCCCCGAGCTGCTCGGTCTCAACTGGCTCGAGGTCGTCGCCGAGGTCGACCGGGAACCGGCCCGTGACCTGGTCAGCCTTGCCCAGGGGGGCCGGCCGGCCCGCGGCGAGATCAGGCTCAACACCGAGGACGGCCACTCCCGGTATGTGGACGCCGTCGTCACCGAGGTGATCGACGAGGACCTGATGGGCTTCGTCGTCACCTGCCACGACATCACCGAGCGGCACGAGCTCGAGCAGCAGCTGACCCACCAGGCCTTCCACGACGCACTCACGGGGCTGGCGAACAGGGCGCTGTTCCGCGACCGGCTCGGCCACGCGATGGCCCGCGCGCGCGGGACCGGCGGGTACGGCGTGATGTTCGTCGACCTCGACGACTTCAAGACCGTGAACGACAGTCTCGGCCACGCGGCTGGCGACGGCCTGCTGCGCGAGATGACGACCCGGCTGCGCGAGTGCCTGCGCGACGGGGACACGGCCGCCCGGCTCGGCGGCGACGAGTTCGCCATCCTGCTCGAGGACGTCGAGGACGACGACCACTGCGTGGCGATCGCCCGCCGCCTGCTCGACGCGTTGCGGACCCCCTTCGACATCGGCGGCACCGAGGTCACCACGGGGGCGAGCATCGGCATCGCCCTGGGCCACGAGCGCCCCAGCACGCCCGAGGACCTGATGCGCAACGCCGACCTCGCGCTCTACGACGCCAAGAACAGCGGCAAGAACCGGTACGCCGTGTTCGCGCCCCAGATGCACGAGGCGGCGCTCGCGCGGCTGTCCCTCACCAGCGACCTCCGGCACGCCATCGAACGCGGCGAGCTGGTCGTCTACTACCAGCCGCTGGTCGCGCTGGACTCCGGCGACATCACCGGCCTCGAGGCACTGGTCCGCTGGGAGCACCCGCAGCACGGTCTGCTGCAGCCGGCCGAGTTCATCGCGCTGGCCGAGGAGACCGGGCTGATCGTCCCCCTGGGGCGGGCGGTCCTCCGGTCGGCGCTGGCCGAGGCGGTGCGCTGGCAGCGGGGCCACGCCGAGCACTCCGGCCTGCGGATCGCGGTGAACGTCAGCGGCCGCCAGCTGCAGGAGGCCGTCATCGTCGACGACGTGCGCCAGGCCCTCGAGGACACCGGCATCGACCCGAACACCGTCGTGCTGGAGATCACCGAGAGCGTCCTGCTCCCCGGGGACGGCGTGATCGTCGAGCGCCTGCATGCCCTGGCCGCGCTCGGCGTGCACCTCTACATCGACGACTTCGGCACCGGCTACTCGTCGCTGAGCTATCTGCAGATGCTGCCGGTTGACGGCCTCAAGCTCGCGCAGGAGTTCGTGGAGACGTTGCCCGGCACCGAGACCGAGTCCGGGCTGGTGCGCACCATCCGCGACCTGGCGGACACCCTCGGGCTCTCGACCGTCGTCGCTGAGGGCATCGAGCGGCGCGAGCAGTGGACCTCGCTGGTGTCCCTGGGCTACCAGCTCGGCCAGGGCTACCACCTGGCGCTGCCGATGCCGGCGGAGCGGGTGCCGAACTTCCTGTCCGGCGCCGCCCGGCCCGGCAACGGCGAGTGGGAGCGCGCAGTGGGCAGGACCGTGAACGCCCCGCGGTCCACCACCGAGGAGCGGGCTGCGGCCGAGGCCGGCGCACCCACCGGCCGCCCTGGCGCCGGCTGACGGACCTCAGGACGGACGCTCGTCGCCGTCCGGCTCGCCCGGCCCGGCCGGCTCGGTCCTCTCGGCCGGCTCGGCCCTCTCGGCCGGCTCCGGGAAGTCGATCTTGCCCAGCTGGCGGCGCATCGAGCGCAGCAGCAGCCAGGTCGCGAGGCCCAGGAGGGCGATCACGACGAAGCCGAGGACCCCTGGCGTGA
>JBOGDY010000200.1:0-4822 GCA_050742955.1 Actinomycetes bacterium
TCGACGTGCAGCACGGTGGCGCCGGTATCGTCGCCGGGTGGCCCGGACGGCGGACCCGGCCGGGGCAGCTGCTGGCTGCGGCTCATCGGGGGCCGTCCGCGTCAGCCGCGGGTGGCGAGGACGTGCAGCTGGGTGGCCACGGCTCGGAAGTCGGGCCGGTCGGCGACGGCGGCCTCGAGTGCCAGCAGCGCGTCGGTGGCGCCGGGCTCGGCGTCGACGAGCGCTCCCGGCACCAGGTCTGCGAAGCTGCGGACGCCGTGCACGGCCGTGATCTGGAGGCCGGCGTCGACGAGCAGGCCCACGACCTGGGCCTCGGTGAAGCGTCTGGGCAGCGGATCGGTGGTGCCCCACCGGCCGGACGGGTCGTCGAGGGCGTGGTGGGCCTCGGCGAGACGGCCGGCGATGGCCCGGGCGAGCACGACCGCGTTGCGTCCCGCGACCAGCAGGCTGAGGGTGCCGCCCGCCCGCAGCACGCCGGCGAGCGCCGCCACGGCCGGGGCGACGTCGTCGACGTGCTCGAGCACGCCGTGGCAGAGCACCAGGTCGGCCGACCCGGCCTCGACCACCTCGAGCAGCCCGGCCGCGTCACCCTGCACCGCGTGGACCGCGACACCGGCCTCGCCGGCCCGGCGCTCGAGCGAGGCCAGCGCGTCGGGGCTGGGATCGACGACGGTGACGCGGTGCCCGAGCTCGGCCAGCTGCACCGCCAGCCCACCGGTGCCACCGCCCACGTCGACCACGTCAAGTCCGGTACCACCCGGCGTGGCGGCGACAAGGGCTCGCAGCGCGTCCCACACCACGGCGGCGGGGACGGAGCGCGCGGTCCGGGAGCGGTCGGCCATGGCCGCCACCCTACGGAAGGAGGAGCGCCCCGCGGGGCTCCCTCGGGGTAGGCGCGGGGTAGTGATCTCCGCGCGTCATCTCGATTCCGGGCAATTACTTGTTTCTGAGATGACGCCCCCGAGGGGTGGTCCCTGCTCCTCGACGACGGGAGGGCCCTGGGCGACGGGAGGGCCCTGGGCGACGGGAGGGCCCTGGGCGACGGGAGGCCCCTGGGCGACGGGAGGCCCCTGGGGAGGAACACGGGTTCCGGCCGCCGGGTCGTCATGGCCCGCTCACCCGGCGCTTCCCGGGCTGGAGTGCCACAGCTTGCGCGGCGGCTTGGCGCCCTCCTTGCGGGCCGCAGCCTTGGCGTCCTCGCCGGGCGGCTTGATGTCGGCGTAGGGCGACTGCCGGAACCCGCTCGCGTGCACCAGCACCCGCCGGGTCCCGGGCGGGTTGGTCATCCCACCGGCGCTCGAACCGCCGGAGCCCTCGGCGACGGCCAGGCCGTCCAGGGACTGGTAGGTGCTCCCGCCGACCGGGGGGCGGGCCAGGACCGGCCGGGTCGACCGGCTCTCCGCTGCTCCGGCGACCGACCGGTCGGTGACGGGGCCGGTCGCCACCATCATCTCGGCGACCGCGTCGAGTCCGCCGGCCAGCCAGGCGGCGTGGAGCTCGGGCAGCTCCCAGCAGCCGGTGGCCCGCATCGAGACACCACGTGGACCGGTGCGGCGGACATGGCCGCGGATGACGAGCAGCCACGAGTGGAACAGCGTCGCTGCGTAGGGGCCCTGGGCGTCCTCGAAGAACGTCGCGTCGACCGGGCCCCGCGCGTCGTCGAGGGTCACGAACACCACCCGCCGGCCGGACCGAATCGGCGGAGTCTGGGTGGCGACCTTGACCCCCGCGACCAGCACCTCTGCCTGGCTGCGCGCCCGCACCAGGTCGGGTGCGCGGGTCACGCCGAGGGCGGCGAGGAACGGCTCGTAGAAGTCGACGACGTGCCGGCTGGCGTCCAGACCCAGCACCTCGAGCTCGGCCCGGACGCGCTCCGCGCCGGTCATCTCCGGCAGCCCGCTGGGAACCACCACGTTCGGGGCGTCGCCGAGGTCGAGGGCGAGCTGCACAGGGGTGTCCTCGACCGGGCGGGCGGCCCGCGACTGGCGGGCCGCCAGCTCGCGCACGTCCGGCCGCTGCACGGTGGTGAGCGACTCCCCCGGGGCCGCCGCCAGCGCGATGTCCTTGCCCCTTCCCGGGTCACGCCGCATACCCGTGCCCGCGCCGCGGCGGGAGGACGGCCCGCGGGCAACCGAGCGGCTCCACCGGTCGAGCTCGCCGACCTGCAGCAGCAGGTCGCGGCGGGTGAGCCGGTCGCGGCGGCGCACCGGCGCGTTGGACGACGTCGCGCTGATGGAGTAGAGCGAGTCGAAGGCGCCGGCGACCACCAGGCGCTCCACGACCGGACGGGACACCGCGGCGCGGTGCCAGAAGTCCGACAGCGAGCCGTAGGGCCGGCCGGCGACGACGCGGGCGACCTCGGCGGCCGAGATGCCCTTGACGTCGTCGAGGGCCAGCCGGATGCCGTAGGCCCGGCAGTCGGGCAGCCCGGCCTCGGGCGAGGACCGCGGCGGCTCCCCCAGGATCTCCGGCGGCGGCTCGTCGTGGGGCCCGACCTTCTCCACCCGGTAGGAGGCGTCGGAGCGGTTGACGTCGAGCGGCAGCACCGCGATGCCGAACTGGCGGGCGTCGTCGAGGATGAGCCGCTTGGGGTACATGCCCGGGTCGTGGGTGAGCACCCCGGCGAGGAACGCCGCGGTGTGGTGGGCCTTCAGCCACGCCGACTGGTAGGTCGGCAGCGCGAAGGCCGCAGCGTGGGCCTTGCAGAACCCGAACGACGCGAAGGCCTTGAGCACCCCCCAGACCCGCTCGACCGTCGCCCGGTCGTAGCCTCGGCCGAACGCGCGGGGGCGCAGCCACACCTCGACCTCGGGCTGGCTCTCGGGGCTGCCGAGCGCGCGCCGGGCCTCGTCGGCCTCGGCCAGCGTGCACCCGGTGAACACCGAGATGATCGCCAGCACCTGCTCGTGGAAGACGACGACACCACAGGTCTCCTCGAGCGCGGACCGCAGGTCGTCGTGGAGGTAGTCGGGCTCGGACCACCCCTGCCGTGCCCGCAGGAACGGGACGACCATGTCGCTCTTGACCGGGCCCGGCCGGAACAGCGAGATGTCGGTGATGAGGTCACCGAACGTCTCGGGCGCGAACTTGCCGACCAGCTCGCGCTGGCCCGGCGACTCGATCTGGAACATGCCGAGGGTGCGGGTGGACTGGATCAGCCGGAACGTGGCCGGGTCGTCGAGCGGCACCTGGGCCTGGTCATCAAGATCGATGCGGTCGATGCCGTCCGATCCCTCGACGCGGGCGACCTCCGCGACGGCGTAGGTCATCGCCGACTGCATGCGCACCCCGAGCACGTCCAGCTTGAGCAGGCCGAGCTCCTCGACGTCGTCCTTGTCGAACTGGCTCATCGGGAAGCCCAACCAGCTCGCCTCGACCGGGGTGCGGTCGAGCAGCGTGGTGTCCGACAGCAGCACCCCGCACGGGTGCAGCGCGACGTGGCGCGGCAGCCCGTCGAGCCGCTCGACCAGCCGGAACAACAGGTCGAGCTGACCCGACCGGAGCCGGGACGCGCGCAGCTCGGGCAGCTCTTCCAGCGCGAGCCGCGCGTCACGGGCGCGGATGTGCGGGAACGCCTTGGCGATGGTGTCGATCTCGCCGGGCGGCATGCCCAGCGCGGCGCCCACGTCGCGGATCGCGTGGCGCACCCGGTAGGTGTCCATCATCGACACGCAGGCGACCCGCTCACCCCCGAAGCGCTCCAGGATGCGCTCGTAGATCTCGGTGCGCCGGGCCGACTCGACGTCGATGTCGACGTCGGGCAGCGCCGCGCGCAGCGGTGACAGGAACCGCTCCATGATCAGCCCGTGGCGGATCGGGTCGACCCCGGAGATGCCGAGCAGGTAGTTGACCAGGCTGCCCGCGCCGGACCCACGGGCCGCCACCCGCACCCCCATCTCGCGGATGAGGTCGACGACGTCGGCGACGGTCAGGAAGTAGGCCGGGTAGCCGAGCGTCTCGATGACGCCGAGCTCGTCGTCGAGCCGCTCGCGGACCGCACGGGTGACGGTCATGCCGCGCCGGCCCAGCCCCGCCCGGCACCGCTCGCGCAGCACCCTGCCGGCCGACCGGGCGCCGCCGTCGAGCACCTCGAGCTCGGGGAAGTGGACCTCCCCGATGCCGAGGTCGGCGCGCGGGTCGAGCGCGCACCGCTCGGCGACCCGCCGCGAGGCGGCGACCAGCTCGCGGGCGGCCTTCGGTCCCAGCCCGGCGGCGCGCGTGACCTCGTCGGCGACCTGCGCCATCTCCTTGCCGGACTTGAGGTAGCCCTCGGCGTTGACCCGGTCGACGTGGCGCGCGTCGAGGGCAACCAGCCGGCGGGCCGCGTCGAGGACGTCGACGGTCGGGGCGTCGGCCCGGTCGGCGTAGCGGACCGCGTTGGTCAGCACCGGGGTGACCCGGTGCTCGGTTGCGAAGCCGAGCATGCGGGCGGCCCGCGCGACGTCGTCGGGGCCGCGGTGGGAGACGACCTCGAGCAGCAGGTCGCCACGAACCACCACGTCACGCCACCGGTCGAGCACGGTGCGGGCCAGGTCGGGTCGCCGGGCGGTCAGGGCGCGGCCGAGCTCGGAGGCGGGGCCCAGCATCACCAGCAGGCCCCCACCGTCACCGGCGGCGGCCCGGACGTGCTCGGCGACCAGGTCGAGGGTGGTGACCGGTGTGCCGCGCTCACCGCGCAGGTGGGTGGCCGACACCAGCCGGCACAGGGCTGCCCAGCCCCGCCGGTCCTGGGCGAGCACGGTGACGCGGGCGTGCCGCGGGTCGACCGAGGCGCCACCGCGGGCCGGCGTCCGGCGGGCATCCGCCGGGCCTCGTGCAGCGC
>JBOGDY010000201.1:0-4812 GCA_050742955.1 Actinomycetes bacterium
GGCGAACTCCCGTCGGGCGGCGTCGACCAGCTCCTCATCAGGGTTCGGCTCCCCCTTGGGGACCGACCAGGCACCCTCGTCGCGGCGGGCCCAGAACGGTCCACCCATGTGCCCGAGAAGCACCTCGAGGCCGGACCCGGTGGTCCGGAACAGCAGGACCCCGGCGCTCTGCCTGGCCGCCATGGCTGAGCGTCAGCTGGTCTCGGGATCGGCGCTGTTCGGCATCGCGGCGGACTGTAGCGCAGGAATCGGCGGGCCGGTCCCGCCGTTGTCAACAGTGACCGACACACGACAAGGGAGAGTTCATGGCGACGGTGCAGGCCACCGCGACGACGTTCGACCAGATCGTCACCGACAACGACATCGTGCTCGTCGACTTCTGGGCGGAGTGGTGCGGGCCGTGCCGCGCGTTCGGTCCGGTGTTCGAGCAGGCGTCGGAGACCAACGGCGACATCACGTTCGCCAAGGTCGACACCGAGGCCGAGCAGGAGCTGGCCGGTCAGGCCGGCATCACGTCCATCCCGACGCTGATGGCCTTCCGCGAGGGCGTGCTCGTGTTCGCCCAGCCCGGTGCCCTCCCGGCGCCGGCCCTGGAGCAGCTGGTCGGGGCGGTCCGGGGCCTGGACATGGACGAGGTCCGCGCCCAGATCGCCGCATCGGAGGGCACCGCCTCCTGAGTCCGCACCGCCGGAGATAGGCCCTCGGCACCCCGCTTCAAGACCCGTCCGCGAGGGAAAAGGCTGCCCAACGGGGCCGGTTCGGGCTAGCGGAGGCGGTCATGACCACCCAGGGACGGCACCGTCGGCCACACCTGATGACGACCGCGGGAACGGCGATCCTCGCCCTGGCCGCCGCGGGCCTCGTGCTCGTGACCTGGGCGATCGCCCAGCCGGGTGACCGGACACCGCCGGACGACGCCGCCCCGTCCGTCGGGACGACCAGCTCCCGGGCGCAGAGCGCAGCCGTGGCCTCGCGCGCCGCCGACTGCCGGGCCGCGGACCGGCTGGCCACCCGGGACATGGCCGCCGTCGACGTGGCGATCGTGCAGTGGCGGCGACACATCGACGCGATGACCGACCTCGTGGCGGGCAAGATCAGTCTCGCGCAGGCGAACGACTTCTGGGACGCGACCCGGCTCGCCGGACGGCAGAGCCTCGCGCAGTGGCACCGCGTTGACAGACTGTTCCTGCGCGACCACGGATCGTGTTCGAAGCCCGTCCGCACCACCAACGACACGGTGCGCAGCTGCCAGGAACGGGTGGCCGCGGCCACGGACGTCCTGGCTGCCGCGCGCCACACGCTGGACGACTGGGCTGTGCACGTGGAGCAGATGGAGCAGTTGCGGGCTGGGAAGCTCAGCCCCGCGCACGCGCTGCACCTCTGGAACGCGATGTACCAACGGGGCCTGGTGGGGCTGCGGCACTTCGACGCGGAGAACCGCGCGTACGGCGCGCTGCCGGCCTGCCAGCTCGCCTGACCGACCTCGGGCACCGGACGTCGCCCCGACGCGCCGGACCGAAGGGGTTGCGAAACGTTACCCACGAGTAGCATCATCGTTGTTACTGATGGGTAGTAATCCCCGAGCCGGTCCGCCGCACGGAAGGACGCGCCCCTGATGGGCCACTACAAGAGCAACCTGCGTGACATCGAGTTCAACCTCTTCGAGGTCTTCGGCCGGGGCGAGGTCCTCGGGGCCGGTCCCTACGCCGAGGTGGACGAGGACACCGCGCGCAGCATCCTCGACGAGGTGAACCGGCTGGCGACGGGCGTGCTCGCCGAGTCGCTGCTCGACTCCGACCGTGAGCCCCCGGTCTTCGACCCGGCGACCCACAGCGTGACGATGCCCGAGGGCTTCAAGAAGTCGTTCCAGGCCTACATGGACGCCGAGTGGTGGCGCCTGGACATCCCGGCGGAGCTGGGCGGCACGGTCTGCCCGCCGAGCCTGCGGTGGGCCGTCGCGGAGCTCGTGCTCGGGTCCAACCCGGCCGTGCACATGTACGCCTGCGGGCCCAGCTTCGGCCACGTCATCTACCGCCTGGGCACCGACGACCAGCGCAAGGTGGCCCGCCAGATCGTCGAGAACCGCTGGGGTGCGTCGATGGTGCTCACCGAGCCCGACGCCGGATCCGACGTCGGCGCCGGGCGGACCAGGGCGGTCCCGCAGGACGACGGCACCTGGCACCTCGAGGGCGTCAAGCGCTTCATCACCAGCGCAGAGCACGACATGGCCGACAACATCGTCCACCTCGTGCTCGCCCGCCCCGAGGGCGCCGGCCCCGGCACCAAGGGGCTGAGCCTGTTCATCGTCCCGAAGGTCCACTTCGACTGGGACACCGGCGAGCTGGGCGCGCGCAACGGTGTCTACACGACCAACATCGAGCACAAGATGGGCCTCAAGGCCTCGACGACCTGCGAGCTCACCTTCGGCGAGCGCGAACCTGCCGTCGGCTGGCTCGTCGGCGAGGCGCATGACGGCATCGCGCAGATGTTCAAGGTGATCGAGTTCGCCCGGATGATGGTCGGCACCAAGGCGATCGCGACCCTGTCCACCGGCTACCTCAACGCGCTCGACTACGCCAAGACGCGCGTGCAGGGCCCCGACCTGACCCAGATGACCGACAAGTCGGCGCCCCGGGTGACGATCACCCACCACCCGGACGTGCGCCGCTCACTGATGCTGCAGAAGGCCTACGCCGAGGGCATGCGCGCCCTGGTGCTCTACACCGCGACCGTCCAGGACGAGGTCGCCGTCGCGGAGGCCGCCGGGGAGGAGGATGCCGCGCACGACCTCGCCGTACGGCTGAACGACCTTCTCCTGCCGATCGTCAAGGGATTCGGGTCGGAGAAGTCCTACGAGCTGCTCGGGTCGCAGTCGCTGCAGACCTTCGGCGGGTCCGGCTACCTGCAGGACTACCCGGTCGAGCAGTACATCCGAGACGCCAAGATCGACACCCTCTACGAGGGCACCACGGCGATCCAGGGCATGGACCTCTTCTTCCGCAAGATCGTGCGGGACAAGGGCCAGGCGCTGACCAAGCTGCTCACCGACATCCAGGAGTTCGCCAAGGGCGACGAAGGCAACGGCGCGTTGCGGACCGAGCGCGACCTGCTGGCCAGGGGCCTCGAGGACGTCCAGGGCATCGTCGGCACGATGGTCGGCGCGCTCACCGCCTCCGCCGAGGAGGTCACCAACGTCTACAAGGTCGGCCAGAACACCACCCGGCTGCTGCTGGCCTGCGGTGACCTGGTCACCGCCTGGCTGCTGCTGCGCCAGGCAGTGGTCGCCCAGGCAGCGCTCGACGCGGGCGCGTCCGGCCGCGACAAGGCCTTCTACGAGGGCAAGGTCGCCGCGGCCGCGTTCTTCGCCCGGCAGGCGTTGCCGCTGCTGACGGCGCACCGGGTCGTGGCCGAGGGCATCGACAACTCGCTGATGGACCTCCCGGAGGACGCCTTCTAGGCGGTGCGCCCAGGACCGGGCGGCGGTCCCACCTGCGGGGACCGGCGCCCGAGTCGCCCGAGTCGCCCGAATGGTCGATTGCTGTATCACCGTCCCCACGGACATGCTCCCTTGCTGCGTGGCGTCAACCGCGCCAGTAACCGAACTGCCCCGAGAAGCGGGGCACGGGGGAGCTTCGGATGTCTCTTACTCATGCGAAACGAGCGGCGGTGGCCGGCGCGGCCGTGGCCGTCACTGCGATCGCCGGCACGGTGACCCTGGCGGCGCCCGCCGGGGCCGTGCCGGTACCACTGCCCGAGCAGTGCTCAGCCACGGCGTACCCGTCGTTCACGGCAGGAGACCCGACGCTGCGGGTCAACGGCAACGCAGCAGTAGCGGCGGGCGGTCGGCTGCGAGTCACCCCGTCGGCGTTGAGCCAGGCCGGCAGCGCCTTTACCACCAACAAGGTCAACCTCGCCGACGCCGGCTCGTTCAGCTCCGCCTTCCAGTTCCAGTTCACCGCCCAGCGGTCCGGCGGCGCTGACGGTCTTGTCTTCGCGGTCCAGCCGGTGGCCAACAACGTCGGCGGCGCCGGCGGCGGCATCGGCTACGCCGGCATCACCCCGAGCATCGGAGTCGAGTTCGACAACTGGTTCAACGGTGGTGACCCCGACTTCGGCGGCGGGCCCGTCAGCGACCCGAACGACAGCCACGTCGGCATCGACGTCAACGGGAAGGTCCACTCGGTCGCGACCAGTACCGCCATCGATCCGTTGGACAACGGGCAGGTGAAGAACGCCTGGGTGGACTACAACGGCGCGACGGACCTGCTCGAGGTGCGGCTCTCCCAGTCGACGACGCGACCGGTCAGTGCACTGGTCACCCACACGGTCGACCTCCCGACCCTGCTCGGCACCACCGAGGTCTTCGCCGGCTTCACGTCCGGCACCGGCGCGGCAGCGGCCAACCACGACGTCCTGTCGTGGACACTCAACAACTGCTACTACCCGATCGGTGCGGACAACCCACCGGTCGTCGACGCAGGTGGACCATACGGCGGCGCCGAGGGGAGCGCCATCGCCCTGGACGGCGCCGACGTGACCGACGACTCGGGTTCAGCCACGACCACCTGGACGTACACACCCGGACCGGCCGTCGACCCGGGCGCGACCTGCGCCTTCAGCGACGCGAACGCAGCGCAGCCGACGATCACCTGCACCGACGACGGGACGTACGGCCTCGAGGTGACAGCCACCGACGGCGTCAACCCCGCGGTGACGGCGAACGCGACGGTCGAGGTCACCAACAACGATCCGGCGGTCGGCACGCTCGCCGCGGCATTCACCGGTCCGTGCACCGTCGCAGTGACCGCGCCG
>JBOGDY010000202.1:0-4788 GCA_050742955.1 Actinomycetes bacterium
AGCCACGAGCCCAGAGCCCGCCTGTCCACCACGCCCGCAGCCTACCGGGGTTGTCAGCGGACCCCCGAGCCCCGTAACAAGGAGGAAACACCCGGGTCACCCCGGAGAAACTCCCTCACCCTACGGTCGTCGCGACGGGCGCCGAGGGGTCGCCGAGGGTCGCCGCCAACAAGGAGGATGGATGTTCAGCAACTCCGACGAGGTCCTGCGGTTCATCAAGGACGAGGGCGTGCAGTTCGTCGACGTCCGGTTCTGCGACCTGCCGGGCGTCATGCAGCACTTCAACGTGCCGGCGCAGACCGTGGACGAGGATTTCATGGTCAACGGGCAGATGTTCGACGGCTCGTCCATCCGCGGCTTCCAGGCGATCCACGAGTCGGACATGAAGCTCATCCCCGACCCGAAGACCGCCTACGTCGACCCGTTCCGGGCCGAGAAGACACTGGCGATGAACTTCTCCATCGTCGACCCGTTCACCGACGAGGCCTACAGCCGCGACCCACGCAACATCGCGGCCAAGGCCGAGGCCCACCTCACCGGCTCCGGCATCGCCGACGCCGCGTTCTTCGGGCCCGAGGCCGAGTTCTACGTCTTCGACGACGTGCGGTTCGAGACCAAGCAGAACGCCGGCTACTACTACATCGACTCGATCGAGGGCGCATGGAACAGCGGTCGCGTCGAGGAGGGCGGCAACCGCGGCTACAAGACGCGCTACAAGGGCGGCTACTTCCCGGTGCCCCCGGTCGACCACTACGCCGACCTGCGCGACCAGATGACGCTGCAGCTCAACGCCGCCGGTCTCCAGGTCGAGCGCGCGCACCACGAGGTCGGCACCGCCGGACAGGCCGAGATCAACTACCGGTTCGACACCCTGCTGCACGCCGGCGACAAGCTGATGCTGTTCAAGTACATCATCAAGAACGTGGCCTGGGCCGCGGGCAAGACCGCCACGTTCATGCCGAAGCCGCTGTTCGGCGACAACGGCTCCGGCATGCACTGCCACCAGTCGCTGTGGAAGGACGGCTCGCCGTTGTTCTACGACGAGCTGGGGTACGCCGGGCTGTCGGACACCGCGCGCTTCTACATCGGCGGACTGCTCAAGCACGCCCCGTCGCTGCTGGCCTTCACCAACCCGACGGTCAACAGCTACCACCGCCTGGTGCCCGGCTTCGAGGCGCCGGTCAACCTGGTCTACTCGCAGCGCAACCGGTCGGCCTGCATCCGCATCCCGATCACCGGGGCCGACCCGAAGTCCAAGCGCATCGAGTTCCGGGTGCCCGACCCGTCGTCGAACCCCTACCTCGCGTTCTCGGCGATGCTGATGGCCGGCCTCGACGGGATCAAGAACAAGATCGAGCCCGAGCAGCCGGTCGACAAGGACCTCTACGAGCTGCCGCCGGACGAGCACGCCGAGATCTCCCAGGTGCCCAGCTCGCTGCCCGAGGTGCTCGACGCGCTCGAGGATGACCACGCCTACCTGCTCGACGGCGGAGTGTTCACCGACGACCTGATCGAGACCTGGGTCGACTGGAAGCGCACCAACGAGGTCGACCCCATCCGGCTGCGCCCGCACCCCCACGAGTTCGAGCTCTACTTCGACATCTAGCCCGTGCGGACTCGTCCGCGTCGGACCCACCCCCCGGGGGGCTGCCCCGGGGGGTGGGCCTACCTCCGGGTCGTCAAGGGAGGCGGACCGGGCGCGCGTCGCCGAAGGACAACGACGACGAGAAGTGCCGCCGCGGCCGACGAGATCGCCGCTCCGGCCATCGTCTCGATGGGCCCGAGCAGGTCGTACGCATCGTCTGTCATCGGTTCCCCCCGAGGGACGCGAGACGCTGATGCTCCATTCGTAGCAGGCTGACCACGGCTCCCGACGGCCGATGGCCGGTTCCCGTCAACGTCAACCCGTCCGGCTGGCAAGGGGGTCGGGCAAGCGGCTGACCCCACCGAACGGACGACCTCGGCGGGCAGGCCCGCCCCACCGTCGGGGGGGTCGACAGCAGGGCGGGCGCGCCCAGGATGCCAGCGACCGTGCCGGATGCCGCGTACGACGCGCGCGTGTTGTCACGGGTTGATGTAACGGTCGGGTCACCGAACACGATCTGACTGCTGGGTCGCCGCGCCCCCGAACCCCCGAGCGTCGGGCGCGGCGATCTCGGCACCAGAGGGCCCGCCCTGCCGCCCCGGGGGGTGGCGACAGGGCGGGGCCTCGTCGGTCTGTCAGGCGGTGGCGGTCACCCGACGCTGCTCAGCGACGCTCCGTCAGGACGTTCGGGGAGCGATGTTGTGGTTCCCACGGAAGATGTTGTCCGGATCCCACTGGGCCTTCAGTGCGGCCAGCCGCTCGAACTTGGCGTCGCCGTAGCCGGCCCGCACGTTGGCCTCCTTGGTGTCGGGCTCGAAGTTCAGGTAGACGCCGCCGGTCAGCTCGGAGGCGAAGGCGCTGCTGAACGCCTCCACCCAGGCCTTCTCCCGGTCAGTCTCGGAGTCGTCCTGCCAAGCGGCGATCGGGTGCGCCATGTACGGCGCGCCCCGGTTGCTGGCAGCGGTGGCGTCCTCGGCGACCCGGCTGACGGCGCCGGCGTGCCGGAAGACCACGCCTTGCGACACCGGCGACTGCATCGTGCGGCCGACCGCGAGGTAGTCCTCGAGAACCTTGTCGGTCAGGGCCGCGACATGCTGGCCGCGGTGGTAGTTGAGCATGCCCGGCTGGTTGAACGGGTCGAGGATCGCCTGGAAGGCCGTGTAGGGCATCGGCTGGACGAGGTCGATGCCACCCTCGGTGAGCTTTCGCAGCGGGGCGACCACGCCCTCGGCGTCCGCGGGGTCGCCGAGGAACGCCAGGACGATCCCGAACGCCGGCTTGCCGTGCAGCTCCACCGGCACGAAGTCTTCCGGTGGGGCGAGGATCGTGGCGATGCCGGAGACCAGGTCCTCGGGTGCCTCGTTCTCGACGTAGTCCCGGTAGCCGCGGGCCACGTCTCCAGCGCGTTCGTCGTTCGGGACGACGAGCATGCCGGCCATCAGCAGCGGCGGGATCGGGTGGACCCTGAACTCGAACGACGTCACCACGCCGAAGTTGGCGCCCGCTCCGCGCAGCGCCCACATCAGCTCCGGGTTGGTGTCGTCGTTGACGTTCATCACCTGCCCGCTGGCGGTCACCAGGTCGGCGCTGACCAGGCTGTCGCAGGTGAGGCCGTACTTCGGCGACAGCCAGCCGTAGCCGCCACCGAGGCAGAACCCGCCGACGCCGGTCGTCGTCACCCGGCCACCCGGAGTGGCCAGCCCGAACATCTCGGTCTCGCGGTCGTACTCGCCCCAGAGGACCCCGCCGTTCGCGCGAGCGGTTCCGCGCTCCGGATCGACGTGGACGCCCTTGAGGCTCGACAGGTCGATCAGCACGCCGCCTTCAACGGCGCTGACTCCCGCGACGCTGTGACCCCCGCAGCGGACCGCCAGGGGAAGTTTCTGTTGCCGCGCGAAAGCCACGGCGTCCCGCACATCAGCCGCACCGGTCGGTCGGACGATGAGAACGGGCCTGCGGTCGATCATCCGGTTGTAGACCGCTCGCGCCGTCTCGTACTCCGTGTCCCCCGGTCGGATCGCCGCCCCCTTGAAGCCGTCCGGAAGATCGATCCCTGCCCGCGTGACATCCGTGCTCATTGCCGGCCTCCTCGCTGTGGACCTGTGTGGACCGAGTCCATGCAAGACCCGGTTCACCGACACCGCAATGCCCTGGAATGACGGGCGTCCCATAGCCACCCCTCCATGTCACGATCTGTCGCGCTACGTCGCCGGCACCCCCCACTTCCACGCCGCATGATCGACCCAAGTCACGGCACAACACGGCAGGCGAAGGCAGCCGGACGCTCGGGTTCGAGCGGACGGTTGCCTCGTGCCGTGACGTGAGCCGATCTTGGGGCTTGCGGCGGAGTCGGGTGCCTCAGCGGGACGCGTAGACGCTGGCGGCGGCCCGGCGCAGCGCACCGTGCGGCCACGCATGGTGGACCAGACCCACCAGCGCCAGGCCGATCACCCCGGCCACGGTCAGCGACACCGCCGGCGAGGTCAGGTCGGCGAGTGCGCCAGCGAGCAGGAACGACGAGGCGGTCGCGATGTTGAACCCGGCCGCGGCCAGCCCGTTGACCCGGCCCCGGAAGTGCGCCGGGCTGAGCAGGTTGACGGTGGCCAGCAACGGGATCATGAACCCCTGGCTGAGTCCGCTGAGGAACCACAGCACCAGCGCGGCCCACCACGGCGGCGCGACGCAGGTCGCCAGCAGCGGCAGGCAGGCCGCCACCGCCAGCGGCACGATCGAGCGCACCTGCCGCAACGGCCCCATCCGGCCGACCACGTAGGCCCCGATCGCCGCCCCCGCCGGCAGGCTGGCCATCAGGGCCGCCCCGATCGACGTGCTCTGCCCGTCGGCCCGGGCATAGGCGAGCGCCACGGCCTCGGGTGCGATGAGGAAGATGGCCGACCCCCAGCCGAGCAGCACCATGGCGCGCAGCGCCGGGTTGTCGAACACCAGCCGCCAGCCGTCCCGGAACTCGGCAATCAGCGACTGCTCCGCCGAGCCCTCACCCGGCGCGGGGCGCTTCCGCAGCGTCGCCGCGATGACCACGAAGGACACGAGGAAGGACGCGACGTTGATGAACAGCCCGGTCCGCTCACCGACCGCGTAGATGATCACACCGGCCAGGGCGATCCCGACCACCTGGTCGACCTGGAACAGCACCCGCACCAACCCGTTGCCGGCCAGGTAGTCGCGCGAGTCGGTCAGCACGT
>JBOGDY010000203.1:0-4769 GCA_050742955.1 Actinomycetes bacterium
CAGTCCGAGGCCTGCGCCGGTGAGGACCGGGCTCATCGCAGCACCCGTTCCTCCTCGGGCAACCGGCCGATGCGCACCATGAGGCGGTAGGCGACCAGGCACATGCCGCCGCCCATCCCCAGGACCACCAGGCCCGCCCCGCTGTTGTAGGCCTCGACCGCCTCGGGGCGCAGCGACAGCAGGGCCAGAACGATCCACGGGGCGGCGACGGCCAACCGGGCGGCGTTGAGGGTCCAGCCCTGACGGGTCTCGAGCTCCGCGCGGGTGCGGGCGTCCTCGCGGAGGAAGGCCGAGAGGGTCCGCAGCAGCCGACCCAGGTCGCTGCCTCCGACCTCGCGGGCCATGCGTAAGGACTCCACGATGCGGTCGCCGACAGGGTCGGCAAGGCCGGACTTCAGCCGGTCGAGGCAGTCGTAGAACCGCCCGCTGGCCCGGTAGTCCTCACCGAAACGGACGAACGGCCGTCGCAGCTCCTGCGGACCACGCACCCCCACCTGCGTCAGCGCCTCGGGCAGGGACAGACCGGCCCGGACGCCGGAGGCGAGGTTGTCGACCACCTCCGGCCACAGGTCCCGAAGCTCGGACCGGCGCTGCCGCTGCCGGAACCGGACCAGCGCGAACGGCAGCCAGGACGCGATCAGCGCGAACGCAAGGGCGATCGGCAGGGATCGGGACAACGCCAGCATGGCCGCCAGCACAACGAAGCCGACCCCCGCGCAGGAGGCGATGAGACCAGCAGGTGTGACCGACTCGATGCCGGCCTGGACGAGCATCTGGGTGATCCGGTCGCGCCAGGTGACCCCACGCGGCCTGGGCGGTCTCGGGGGCCCGAAGGAGCGCCAGACGAGCAGCGCACCGAGACCGAAGAGGAGCCCGACGAGCGCCCCCATCAGTCGTCGAACCCGTCGTATGGCGAGAGAAGCCGGGTGAGGTCGTGTCCGGCACGTTCGAACCGCTCGGCGTGCGGTGGCCAGCCGTCGGCACGCACGAGACGGTCACCGCGGGTGACGAAGATGTCGGCCGTCTCCACGACGTCACCCTCCACCCGGCCCGGGATGGCGACGATCTCACGGACAACCCGCCGCCCGTCCCGCTCTGTCATCACGTGGACGACGACGTCGATGCACGCCGCCACCGTCGGGACGACGAACTTGTGCCCCACGTTCTCTCCGGCGAGCAGGGGCAGGGTGCACATCTTGGTGACCGCCTCACGAGCGGAGTTGGCATGGATCGTGCACATGCCGGGCAGCCCGGAGTTGAGTGCCAGCAGCAGGTCGAGGCTCTCCTCCTGGCGGACCTCGCCCACCACGATCCGGGACGGGCGCATCCGCAGCGCCTCCTTGACCAGCCGGCGCAGCTTGATCTCGCCGGTTCCCTCGAGGCTCGGCTGGCGGCACTGCATCGCGACCACGTCGGGGAGGGGGATCTTGAGCTCGAAGACCTCCTCGCAGGTGACCACCCTCTCCCGGGACGGGATGGCCGCCGCCAGGCAGTTGAGCAAAGTGGTCTTGCCGGCCTGCGTGCCACCGGCCACCAGGACGTTCAGCCCGCTCACGACCGCGGCCTCGAGGAACCGGGACGCCTGCTCCGTCAGCGACCCGAGGTGGACGAGGTCCTCCAGATGTGTTGCTCGCACGACGAACTTGCGGATGTTCACCGACCAGTGGGCCCTGGTGATGTCGGGTATCGCGACGTGCAGCCGGCTGCCGTCGGCGAGCATGGCGTCCACGAACGGGGTCGAGAGGTCGACCCGCCGCCCCGACGACTTGAGCATCTTCTCGACCAGGTCGCGCACCTCGTCGTCGGTGAGCACCGTGGTGGTCAGCTCGTGGATCCCCCGGCGGGCGATGAAGACCTTGGTCGGCTCGTTGATCCAGATCTCCTCGACGGCGGGGTCGTCGAGGTACTTCTGCAGCGGACCGAAACCCGCGACCGCGTCGAACACCTGGCGGGCGGCCAGCCGGGCATCGGCGAGGTGGGGGATGGCACCATCCAGGCTGCGCTCGTCGTAGTCGGCGATGACCTCGTCGACCAGCCTCCGGACAGTGCCCGGGTCGCCAGCAGGGTCCAGGCCCCGACGGCGGACGAGCTCGCGCACCTCGTCCTCGACCACCGCGATCGCGTTCACCGCGTCTCCCCGGCTCGGTGACCCTCGCTGGAAGCGACGGCCGGAACCGGCTGAGCGTAACCCGCCGATGCTGGCCAGGACACCCGGCGGTAGCACGACCTGTGGAGAACCCACGCCTGTGGACGACCGCGGCTGTGTGTGCGCGTGGTTGCGCGACGATGACTCCCCTCCACCCTGTTGCCTGCGAGAGGGGACCGCCGCCGTGCGCCTCTGGCTCACCATCGTGGACCCCTCGAAGCTCACCGGACCGGTCGACTGCGCCGTCGAGGCCGAGTCGGCCGTTGAGCTGGGCGAGGTGCGCGACCAGCTCCTGGCCGCCGTCGGGAGCGCCGACGGTGCCCTGTTCTGCGACGGCGTCGCCCTGCCGGACAGCAGCCGGCTCGGGCGGTCGCCCCTCGTCCAGGGGGCCGTCCTCACCGTCGGCGTGCCCATGTTCGGGCAGCCGCGCGGGCTCCTCGAGCTTCGCGTCACCGGCGGCCCCGACGCCGGTTCGGTCCACCGGCTCGGCCCGGGTGAGCACGGGATCGGCCGCGCCGTCGAGGCAACCGTCCGGATCGACGACCCCGACGTCTCGCGGCTGCACGCGGTCTTGCGGGTAGGTGCAGAGCTCACAACCGTGCACGACCTCGACTCGACCAACGGCACGACGGTTGACGGAGCGGCGGTTGGGCGCGACGGGCGGCCGCTGCTGCCCGGCCAGGTGCTGCGGGTCGGCGAGAGCGAGCTCCGCCTGGTCCTCCCCGAGCTGATGCCCGTGTCCTGTCGGGAGGTCGGCGACGGTGCCGTCGAGCTCAACCGACCACCGCGCCTTCTGACGGCCTCCCCCTCGACGGTCGTGACGATGCCCTCCCCGCCGACCGCGCGGGAACCGGCCCGGCTACCCGTCATCGCCATGGTGCTGCCTCTGGTTGCCGGTCTGGCGCTGGTGGCGGTCACCGGCAGCCCGACCTACCTGCTCTTCGTGCTGCTGTCGCCCCTGATGATCCTCGGCAACTTCCTCAGTGACCGGGTCGGGGGACGCCGTCGGGCCCGCGAACAGCACCACGACCACCGGGAAGCAACGGCACGGGCCGTGGCCCGCATCTCGGATGCCGTCGACGACGAGGCCCGCATCCTTCACGAGAGGCACCCCGACGCGGCCACCCTCCTTCAGACCGCGGCCGGTCCCCGCCCCCGGCTCTGGGAGCGCCGACGCGAAGACGCCGACTTCCTCGACCTGCGGATCGGCCTCGGTGACCTGCCGGCGAGTGTCGAGGTCCGCCGTCCCGGTGATCCGGGCGATGGTCCCGATGAGGAGGTCCCTCGCCTGACATCCGTCCCGGTCGTGGTGCCGCTCGGCGTCGTGGGGGTGCTCGGCATCGCCGGACCCCGGCCACGGGCGTTGGCACTCGGCCGGTGCCTGCTCGCGCAGCTCGCCGGCTGGCACAGTCCTCGGCACCTCGGCCTCGTCCTCCTGGTGGACGACCCGGCGCGTGGCGGCGAATGGGAGTGGGTGCGGGGGGTGCCGCACCTGCGTCCGGTCGCCGGCGAAGACGCGGCACTGCTCGTCGGCCTGGGACCTGACCAGGTCGGCGCCCGTGTCGACGAGTTGCTCGAGGTTCTCGACGGGCGCCTGGCGGCGGCCGAGCGTCGTGCGGTCGCAGCTGGCGCCTGCCGGCCTGTCGTGGTCCTCCTCGACGGTGCCGGTGGTCTCCGACGCCGACCGGGGGTCGCCCGCCTGCTGGAACACGGACCCGCAGTCGGGCTGCGCGTTGTCTGCCTCGACACACACGTCGTGGCCCTGCCGGCCGAATGCGCCGCCACCGTCGAGATCACCGGCGACGTGTCAACCCGGTCGCTCGTGACGGTCAGGGGTCGAGCCCCGGTGACCGACGTCGTCACCGACGGCGTGGGAGAGCGGTGGGCGACCCGCTTCGCACGTTCGCTGGCCCCGGTGCGCGACGCGACCCCCGGCGAGGAGTCCAACGAGCTGCCTCCCCACGCCCGGCTCCTGGACCTGCTGACCTTCGATGTGACGGAACCAGCAGCTCTCGAGACAGCCTGGCGGGTCACACCGAGGTCCACCGAGGTCGTTCTCGGTGCGGGTCCGGACGACGAGGCCTACACGGTCGACCTGCGCCGCGACGGACCGCATGTCCTGGTGGCCGGCACCACCGGATCCGGCAAGTCCGAGCTGCTGCAGACGCTCGTGGCGGGTTTGGCGGTGGTCAACCGGCCCGATGAGATGTCCTTCGTCCTGATCGACTACAAGGGCGGGGCCGCCTTCAAGGACTGCGCCCGACTGCCGCACACCGTCGGCTGCGTCACCGACCTCGATGGTCACCTGACCGAACGGGCGCTGACGTCCCTCACCGCCGAGCTGCGCCGCCGCGAGGCTGCGCTGCGAGTGGCCGGGTGCAAGGATCTCGACGACTATCTGTCCGCCGGCCGTGCAGCCAGCGGCCGGGACGCCCCCGCGCTGCCGCGTCTGGTGCTGGTGGTGGACGAGTTCGCCACGCTCGCCGAGGAGCTGCCCGACTTCGTCGGCGGTCTCGTCAGCATCGCCCAGCGGGGCCGGTCACTCGGCGTCCACCTCGTGCTTGCCACGCAGCGGCCCGCGGGAGTGGTCAGCGCGAACATCCGCGCCAACACATCCCTGCGC
>JBOGDY010000204.1:0-4768 GCA_050742955.1 Actinomycetes bacterium
CGCTGGTCGGGTGGGACGGCACCGGCGACCTGGCCGGCGCCCTGGTGCACGCGATGCGCGCGTTGCGGCCGGAGGTGCGGGCGTGAGCCGCCGGGTGGCGTTCGCCGCCGCGGTCACCGTGGCCGGACTCGGCGCCGCCGGCCCGGCCCTGGTCGCCCACCAGCGCCCGGTCCAGGCGCTCGGCTGGGTCGCGGCGGCGACCGTGCTGCTGGCCGCGGTCACCGGCCGCCGGTGGTCGGGCACCCTGGCCGTGGTCGTGGTCACGGCCGGGCTGCTGGCCGCGGCAGCGTCCGACCCGCTCCCGACCGCTGCGCTGCTCGCCTGCTCCTTGCTGTTGCTGGCGATGGTGGTCGGCCTCGACGGGGCGGAACGGTCCCGGGCCGGCGGCGCGGTCGAGACCCTACGGACCGGGGCCATGGTGCAGCGGGTCGTCCCGCCACTGCTTGCGGTCGGCGGCGCCGGTGCGGTGGCGCTGGCGGCCCGCGGCCCCGTCGTACCGTCGGTGTGGCTCGCACTCGCCGGCCTCGGCGCGGTCGCCGCCGCTCTCGCCGTCGCGACCCGACCGCGCTAGAACGGCAGGCCCAGCCGGGGGAACCCCGTCGCAGGCCGGTTCGTCGGACCGGACGAGGTGCGACAATCGTTACCCGAGTGCCTGCCGACGAGTCGGCCCACCTGACAGACTCGGCGGTCTGGAAGGCGTGCCCGCCCGGACGTGCGGGCCGCGTGACGTGCGGCCGAGGAGGGCCCCTTTGACCGTTGGCCAGACGACCGGCGACCGCGCGAACCGCGTTGACCTTGCCGAGCTCTCCGACACGACGACCGCCATCCGGCGGGCCATCGAGGGTGTGATCGAGGGCAAGCGCGAGGTGGTCAAGCTCGCCATCACCGTGATGCTGGCCGAGGGCCACCTGCTGATCGAGGACGTGCCCGGCGTCGGCAAGACGATGCTGGCCAAGGCGCTGGCCCGGTCGGTGGACTGCTCGGTGCGCCGCGTGCAGTTCACCCCCGACCTGCTGCCCAGCGACATCACCGGGGTGTCGGTATACAACCAGGAGCGGCGCGAGTTCGAGTTCAAGCCGGGCGCCATCTTCGCCAACATCGTCGTCGGCGACGAGATCAACCGGGCGTCCCCCAAGACGCAGTCGGCGTTGCTGGAGTGCATGGAGGAGCACCAGGTGACCGTCGACGGCATCACCTACGAGCTCGGTGTGCCGTTCATGGTCGTGGCGACCCAGAACCCGATCGAGATGGAGGGCACCTACCCGCTGCCCGAAGCCCAGCGCGACAGGTTCATGGCCCGGGTGTCGATGGGCTACCCCAACGACGTGGCCGAGCTCGCGATGCTCGACAGCCACGGCAGCAGCGCACCGCTCGAGGAGCTCGAGCCGGTCTCGGACGCCACCGGCATCGCCAAGCTGATCGACACGGTGCGCAGCGTCCACGTCGCCGACCAGGTCCGGCGCTACGCCGTCGACCTGGTCACCGCCACCCGCTCCTCCGGCGAGCTGCGGCTGGGCGCGTCGCCGCGCGCGACCCTGCACCTGATCAGGGCCTCGCGGGCCGTGGCCGCCCTCGACGACCGCGACTACGTGCTGCCCGACGACGTCCAGGACCTGGCCGGCCCGGTGCTCGCCCACCGGTTGCTGCCCACCGCCGAGTCGCAGATCGGCCGGCGCGACACCGAGGCGATCGTGGCCGACATCGTGTCCCGGGTCCCCATCCCCCACGAGCACGGCGCCCGGAGGGACCCGGTCTAGTGCACGACGCGCTGCGCGGCCTGACGACCAGGGGGCGGTCGTTCCTGGCCGCCGGCACCACGATCCTGATCTCGTCGATCGCCCTCGGCGAGCACGACCTGATGCGCATCGCGGTGCTGCTCATGGCGCTGCCGCTGGTCAGTGCCTGGGTGGTGGCCCGCACCCGCTACCGCCTGGCGTCCGACCGCCGGCTGAGCTCGGGCCGCACCCCGGCCGGCCAGGACATCACCGTGACGCTGCGGCTGGACAACATCTCCCGGCTGCCCACCGGGCTGCTGCTCGTCGAGGACCGGGTGCCCTACATGCTCGGGTCCCGGCCCCGGTTCGTGCTCGACCGGGTGCAGCCGCGCGGCCGTCGCTCGGTCGCCTACCAGGTCCGCTCGGACGTGCGCGGCCGCTATCAGCTGGGTCCGCTGTCGATCCGGCTGACCGACCCGTTCGGCATGTGCGAGCTCAACCGCTCCTTCAACCGCCGGGACACGCTGGTCGTGACCCCGCAGGTGCACAACCTGCCGCTCGTGCAGATCGCCAGCGAGTGGACCGGCAGCGGCGAGAGCCGGTCCCGATCGGTCGCCTCCGCCGGCGAGGACGACGCCGCCACCCGCGAGTACCGCCAGGGCGACGACCTGCGCCGGGTGCACTGGCGGTCCACCGCGCGGTTCGGCCAGCTGATGGTGCGGCGCGAGGAGCAGCCCTGGCAGAGCCGGTGCACGCTGCTGCTGGATACCCGGTCGGGCGCGCACCGCGGTGAGGGGCCGTCGTCCTCGTTCGAGTGGGCGGTCGCCGCCGCCGCGTCCGTCGGCGTGCACCTGGTGCGGCACGGCTTCCACGTGCGGCTGCTCACCGACACCGGCGGCAGCGTCGCCAGCGCCGCACACGACGCGGACGGTGTCGGCAGCGACTTCGAGGGCGCGCTGCTCGACGGCCTGGCCGTGGTCGAGCCCTCCCCCAACCAGACCTTCGGCGACGCGACCTCAGCGCTGCGACGCGGCGGCGGCGACGGTCTGCTGGTCGCGGTCCTCGGCAGCCTGCGTCCCGACGAGGCCCACCAGCTGGCCCGGCTGCGCCACGGCTCGACGGCGGCCGTGGCGATCCTGCTCGACACCGCCACCTGGAGCTCGCGGACCTACCGCGGCGACGACCCGGCCGGGCACGAGGGGTCGGTGGCGCTGCTGCAGGCCTCCGGCTGGCGGGTGCTGTCGGCCGAGGCCGGCGCCGACCTGGCGGCGTTGTGGCCCGAGGCCGGCCGGCGACGCCACGACGCGGCGCTCGCGGGCACCGCCGCCGGCCGGGAGCCACGGTGAACCGCCAGCTGGGGAGCGTCCGGCTGCCGGTGACCGCGGCGGCCGCGACCATCCTTTCCTCGACCTGCCTGGCCGGCGTCTTCCAGACCGGGCGGTGGTTCTTCCCCTCGGTGTTCGCCGTCGTCGTGACGGCGGTCGTGACCGAGATGCTCCGGCGCGCACCGGCGCCCCGCTCGCTGGCACCGGCCGTCGGGGCGCTTGCCCTGCTGGAGTACCTGGTCCTCCGCTTCGCCCGGGACGAGGCGGTGCTGGGGCTGCTGCCCGGTCCGGGTGCGCTCGCGGCCCTCGGGGACCTGGTCGGCGACGGGCGCTCCGACATCGCTCGGTTCGCCGCGCCGGTGCAGGTGTCGCCCGGCATCGAGCTGCTGACCGTGGCCGGCATCGGCCTGGTCGCCCTCGCGGTCGACACGCTGGCGGTCACCCTGCGACGGGCCGCCCTCGCCGGGCTGCCGCTGCTCGCGCTCTACACGGTGCCCACCTCCGTCGCGCCCGACGGGGTGAGCTGGGTGCCGTTCGCGTTGGGCGGCGCCGGCTACCTGGCGCTGCTGCTGGCCGAGGCGCGGGAGCGGGTGAGCCGCTGGGGGCGGCCGCTGCAGGCGTCGGCGACGAACACCCGGTGGAGGACCGAGGTCGAGACGTCGCCGCTGGCCCAGGTCGGTCGCCGGGTCGGGGCGACCGCGCTCGGCATCGCCCTCGTGGTGCCCGCGGTGCTGCCGCAGATCGACGCGAGCGCCCTCGGCTTCGGCAGCGGCGGCTTCGGTCCCGGCTCGGGCGGCAGGAACACGGTGGCGGTGCTGAACCCCATCCTGGACCTCGGCCGTGACCTGCGCCGCGAGGATGACCGGCTGGTGATCCGCTATGAGGGGAAGCCCACCTACCTGCGGGTCGTCGGGCTCGACGAGTTCGGCGGGGACTCCTGGCGGCCGAGCCGGCTGCAGGTCTCGACCAGCCGCAACGACGTCGAGGACGGACTGCGCGAGCCGCCGGGCCTGACCGACGACGCGGTGGGCACCACCAACGCCCTGCACCGGATCCAGGTCTTCGGCCTCGACCAGCAGTGGCTGCCGCTGCCCTACCCGGCCCGCCGGGTGCAGAACATCGAGGGCCGGTGGGTCTATGACCCGGCGACCTTCAACGTGTTCTCCACCAACACCTCGACGCGCGACCTGACCTACGAGGTGCGCAGCCTCGAGGTCAATCCGACCGCCGAGCAGCTGCGCGCCGCCGGCCCTCCGCCGGACGACCTGAACCCGTTCCTCGAGCTGCCGCTGAACCTGTCACCCAGGATCGGGGACGCCGCCCAACGGGTCACCGGCGACGCGCCAACGGCCTACGACCAGGCGCTCGCCCTGCAGGACTGGCTGCGCGACCCGGACGAGTTCACCTACTCGACCAAGGTCGCCGACGAGCTCGGCGACGACAACGGCTCGCAGGCGATCGCGGCCTTCCTGCGGACCCGGCGGGGCTACTGCGTGCAGTTCTCCTCGACGATGGCGGTCATGGCGCGCCAGCTGGGGATCCCGGCCCGGGTGGCCGTCGGCTTCACGGCCGGCACCTCGCAGCTGGGCACCCGTCTGGTCAGCCTGCACGACGCGCACGCCTGGCCGGAGCTCTACTTCGAGGGCATCGGCTGGGTGGCCTTCGAGCCGACGCCCGCCGAGCGGACCGGCCAGCCGCCGCCGTGGGCGCAGGCGCCCGCCGACGGGC
>JBOGDY010000205.1:0-4761 GCA_050742955.1 Actinomycetes bacterium
AGACGTCGGACACCAAGAAGCCGGACACCAAGAAGCCACACGGCAAGGGGGCGACGGCCGGCGGATCGAGCGGAGCCGGGTCAGGCGGCGGATCGGGCGGCGGATCGTCCGGCGGCGGTTCCTCGGAGGGGTCCCACAAGGTGACCATCTGCCACCGGACCAACTCGAACACGAACCCCTACGTCGTGATCACGGTGGACACCGACGCGGCCGGCGGCGGCAAGGACAAGGGCGCCGGCGACCACGCGCACAAGCACCTGGGGCCGGTCTGGAACCAGGGGCTCAAGGCGCAGCACACCAAGTGGGGCGACATCATCCCGGCGTACGTCGATGACCAGGGCGTGAGCTTCCCCGGCATGAACTGGACGGCCACCGGGCGCGCGAGCCACAAGAACGGCTGCCGGGCGGTCACGCCGCCGACCACCACGACGACGCCGCCGACCACGACGACGACGCCGCCCACGACAACGACGACGCCGCCCAACACGACCACGACGGCGCCCGACGACGAGACGTCCGTCCTGCCGACCAAGGCCGGCCCGGGCGACCGTGACGACGAGGAGGCCGAGAACCGCGAGCCCGACAAGGGCGTGCTGGCCTTCACCGGCAGCGGCCTGCCCCTCATGGCGGTGTTCCTGCTGTCGCTGGCGCTGCTGACGGCCGGGGCGCTGCTGCTCGGCCTGCCCAAGCGGTTGAAGCTGGAGCGCATCCGCCGGCACTGACCGCCTCGACGGCTTTGACGGCGGGCACCAACATGCCAGTGGCTCCGGGGAACCGGAGCCACCGGCATGTCGTGCGTAAACTCGGCCCCGTCCCCTTCTCTGACCGGCCGGTAGTGATGCAAACGTGATCCACCTCGAGAACGTCACCAAGCTCTATCCCAGCCAGACCAGGCCCGCCCTCGTCGACGTCACGGTCGAGATCGGCAAGGGCGAGTTCGTCTTCCTGGTGGGCCAGTCCGGCTCCGGCAAGTCCACGTTCCTGCGGCTGGTCCTCAAGGAGGAGCCGGCGACCAGCGGGCAGGTCCACGTCGCGGGCAAGGACCTGGCCCGGCTCTCCCAGTGGAAGGTCCCCGCGCTGCGGCGCCAGATGGGGACCGTCTTCCAGGACTTCAGGCTGCTGCCCAACAAGACGGTGCTGGAGAACGTCGCGTTCGCGCTCGAGGTGATCGGCCGTCCCCGCAGCCAGATCGCCAAGGTGGTCCCCGAGGTGCTCGACCTGGTCGGGCTCAAGGGCAAGGAGAACCGGCGCCCGGACGAGCTCTCCGGCGGGGAGCAGCAGCGGGTGGCGATCGCCCGTGCGTTCGTGAACCGCCCGATGATCCTCATCGCCGACGAGCCCACCGGGAACCTCGACCCCACGACCAGCGTCGGCATCATGAAGCTGCTCGACCGCATCAACCGCACCGGGACCACGGTCGTCATGGCCACCCACGACGACGACATCGTCGACCAGATGCGCAAGCGCGTGATCGAGCTCGAGAGCGGGCGTGTCGTCCGAGACCAGTCCCGCGGTGTCTACGGATACTCGCACTGACAACGCCGTACGACGTGATCGCCGGCCCGACCCGAATCCATCCGCGACCCAGCTAGGACGACATGCGCGCCTCGTTCATCTTCTCCGAGATCGGCATCGGTCTGCGCCGCAACCTCACGATGACCATCGCCGTCGTCGTGACGACGGCCGTGTCGCTGGCCTTCTTCGGCATCGGGCTGCTGTTCAACCGCCAGGTCGACATCATGAAGAACTACTGGTACGACAAGGTCGAGGTCTCGGTGTTCCTGTGCGGCGCCGACAGCACCGAGCCGAGCTGCGCCGGTGGCGAGGTCACCCAGCTGCAGCGCGAACAGATCGGCGACGACCTGCGCAGCATGAGACAGGTCGACAGCGTCTTCTACGAGTCGAAGCAGGAGGCGTACAAGAGGTTCAAGGAGCAGTTCAAGGACTCGGCGATCGCCGACAACGCGACGGCCGACCAGCTGCCCGAGTCCTACCGCGTCAAGCTCAAGGACCCGGAGAAGTTCCCCGTCGTGGCGTCGGCCTTCGCCGGCCGTGACGGGGTCCAGCAGGTGCAGGACCAGAAGGCGCTGCTCGACAACCTCTTCAAGGTGCTCAACACGACTCGGCTGCTCGCGTGGGGTGGCGCCATCGTGATGATCGGGGTGGCCGTGCTGCTCATCGCGAACACGATCCGGGTCTCGGCGTTCAGCCGGCGACGGGAGACCGGGATCATGAAGCTGGTGGGTGCCTCCAGCTTCTCCATCCAGCTGCCGTTCCTGCTCGAGGGCGCCATCGCGGGCCTGGTCGGCGCCGGGATGGCGGTCGGCGCCCTCGCCCTGCTCCAGGGGCTGGTCGTCGAGCGGCTGCTGCGCCCGGCGCTGCCGTTCACGAACTTCATCACGTGGGGCGACGTCTGGATCACCGCACCCAAGTTGATCGCCACCGGCGTGGCGTTGGCCGCATTGGCCAGTTTTGTGACTCTCCGCAAGTACCTTCGAGTCTGAGGCAACGCCCGGACCGAACGCCAAGAACGGGCAAAAAGTCCGTTTCGCTACCAAGTTCGCGGCGGGGCCGCCGATAGACCCGTGTACGGCCCGACCCCATCGCCGACGACCTGGAGAGCACCCGCCGCATGCGTTTCCGCCCGCAGGCCACCGCCGTCCTCGCCACCTTCGCGCTTCTGATCGGTCTCGGATTCGTGGGGCCGGCGCAGGCCGACGACGAGCGGCGCCGGAAGCACCGGGTCGACCGCGCGATCGACCGGCTCGAGCACGAGCTGGCCGAGACCTCGGCCGAGCTGCGCGCGGCAGCCGTCGCGCTGAAGCGGGCCGAGTCCAAGCTGCCGGCCGCGCGTGCCCGGGTCGCGAAGGTGCGCGGGCAGCTGGCCGCCGCCCAGGCCCGCGACAGGATGCTGGGGGAGAAGCTCGAGGTCGCCAAGGCGGAGGTGGCCCGGGCCAAGCGCCAGATCGCCGAGACCCAGGGCGAGATCGAGTCGACCCAGCGCATGATCGGGCGGATCGCCCGATCCTCCTACCAGCAGGGCGGCTACGAGGAGCTCGCGGTCGTCTTCCAGGCCGAGTCACCCGACGACTTCGCCACCCGGGTCGTGCTGGTGCAGAACGCCATGCGCTCCGAGGCGGCCGCCCTCGAGCGGCTGGCCGAGGACCGGGCCGACCTCGCGGCCCAGAAGGCGACGCTGGACGCCAAGGAGGCCCAGCTCGCCGCGATGAAGCGCGAGCAGGAACGCCTCGTCATCAAGATCCGGGGCCTCGAGCGGCAGGCGGTCAAGGCCCAGAAGCGGGTCGAGGCCCTCATCGCCGAGCGCTCCCGCGCCCTCGCCGCCATCAAGCGGGAGAAGGCCAACGAGCAGCGCCGGCACGCGGCGATGCAGGCCGAGTCGGCCCGGCTGTCCCGGGTGCTCGCCGAACGGGCCCGGCTGGCGCGGATCGCGGCGGCCAAGGCGGCCCGCGCCGCCAGGTCCCAGGGCGGCGGCGGCTCCTTCTCGGGTGGCGGCACCCTGGCCTACCCGGTCAGCGGGCCGGTGACCTCGTCGTACGGCATGAGACGGCACCCGGTGACCGGCGACTACAAGCTGCACGACGGCACCGACTTCGGCGTCGGATGCGGTACGCCGGTGCGCGCCGCCGCCAGTGGCACCGTCGTCTGGGCCTCGACGTTCACCGGCTACGGCAACCAGGTGGCGATCGACCACGGTGCCATGCGGGGAGCCGGCGTCTCGACGTCCTACAGCCACCTGATGCGCTTCTCCGTGGGCGCCGGCGAGCGCGTCGGACGCGGCGAGGTGATCGGCTACAGCGGCGGCGGTTCGGGAATGTCCGGCGCGGGCTACTCGACCGGCTGCCACCTGCACTTCATGGTCTACGTCAACGGCGCGACGACCAACCCGATGGGCTGGCTGTGAGGGCCGCGGGACGCAGGTGAGGCGTCTGTCCGGGTCGGGCCCCTAGACTCCTACGGTGTCCTCCCTGCGTGGTGCGCTGCGTGTCGTCGCCCTGGTGGCGGCGCTCGGGCTCGCCTACGTCGGCGGCGTGGTGACCGGCGTCGTCGGCAGCGACGAGGGCCCGAGCCGCGAGCCCGGCGTCATCGACGAGGCGGCCGACCGCATCGCCGCCAAGGCGGCCCGCCCCGTCAAGCGGGACGCGCTCGAGCGGGCCGCGGTCGAGGGCATGCTGCGGGCCCTCGACGACCGCTGGTCCGGCTACTACGACACCGGCGAGTTCGCGTCGTTCCAGGCGGCGCTCGAGGGGCACTACTCCGGGGTCGGCCTGTGGCTGCGGCCTGCCCGGTCCGGCGGCATCGAGGTCGGCAGCGTGCAGCCCGGCTCGCCGGCCGCCCGAGCCGATGTGCGCGCCGGCGACATGCTGGTGAGAGTCGGCGCGGCCGACGTCAGCCGGGCATCCGTGGCCGAGACCGCGCGGCTGCTCCGCGGCGAGCCCGGCAGCACCGTCTCCCTGGTGGCGCTGCGGGGCGATGACGACATCGCCCTGACCCTCACCCGTGCCACGTTCGCCACCGACGACGTCGTGGTCGAGCACCTGCGCGGGCACGTCTCCCGGGTGCAGATCACCGCGTTCACCCGTGGTGTCGGTCGTGAGGTGCAGCGGGCGCTGGATGCCAACGAGGGCCAGCACGCGGGCGGGCTCGTGCTCGACCTGCGCGACAACCCCGGTGGCCTGCTGGACGAGGCCGTCGACGTCGCGTCGGTCTTCCTCGACGGCGGACCCGTGGTCTCCTACGACA
>JBOGDY010000206.1:0-4745 GCA_050742955.1 Actinomycetes bacterium
CCCGGTCGTCGCTCATCGGCAGCAGCGTCACACCAGGCTTCCACCGGTCGCAGAGGGCGGCGGTCACGGCACTGAGCGGATAGCCGGCCGACAGCATCTGGGTGCGCACCACATGGGTCGCGAGGTCCCGGTCACCCAGGCCGAACCAGGCCGGCCCCACGCCGTACGCCTCGAGCTCCGCCCGGAGCGTGAACGTCTCCCCGGCGCGGCCCCAGCCCTGCTCCTCGTGGATGCCGCCGCCGAGCGTGTACATGACCGTGTCGAGGTCCGGGCACACCCGCAGGCCGAACAGGGTGATGTCGTCGCCGGTGTTGCCGACGACGGTGACCTCGGCGTCCGGCTCGGCCGCGAGCAGGCCGCGCAGGAAGCGTGCGGCGCCGATGCCGCCGGCGGGGACCACGATGCGCATGACGGGAAGTGTCGCGCACCGCGGGGAACCCCGCCGGCGGCCCCCGTCAGGTTGTGGTCAGCGCCGTGTCGTCGATCACGAAGGAGGTCTGCAGCGACGAGTCCTCGGTGCCGTCGAACCGGATCGTGACGGTCTGGCCGCGGTAGGCGGACAGGTTGAAGGACTTCTGCCCATAGGTGGCCGTCGCGCCGACGTTCGAGTAGGTCGCCAGCGTCGCCAGCACCCCGCCGGAGGTGTTGAGCACCTGCACCCGCAGCGTGTCGTAGACGATGGACCCGGTCTCCGCGGTGTCGACCCGCAGCCAGAAGGACAGGGTGGCGCTGGCCGCTGCCGAGGGGACGGCCACGGTCTGGGACAGGGTGTCGGTGTGGCTCGTGCCGTAGCCGTCGAGCCACGCCTTCCACGACCCGGTCCGTGCCGGACGGCCGGTGCTGCTGTCGATGACGCCGGGCGTCTGGCTCCAGCCGGTGACCCCCGACTCGAAGCCCGGGTTCGCGAACAGCTGGCCGCCGGTGCCGCCGCCTCCGGTCACCGCGGCCACCGTCTTGGTCGCGTCGACCAGGCCGGCGCCGCAGCCACCCGTGCAGGTGCCGGGGATGGCGCGGACGTTGGCCTTCATCGTCGCCTCGACCTCGGCGGGCGTCATCGACTTCTTCGACAGCATCAGCGCCGCCAACCCGGCCACGTGCGGTGTCGCCATCGACGTGCCCTGGTAGTAGGCGTAGGACTCACTGCCCGGGGTGGTCGTGCCGCTGTTGAGGGTGGACAGGATGCCGTTGGAGGACGTCGGGCTGGTCTCGCCGCCGGGGGCGGACACGTCGACGCTGGTGCCGTAGTTGGAGTAGAACGCACGGTTGCCCGACCGGTCGAGCGCCGCCACGGTGACGACGTTGGCGCAGTTGGCCGGCTGCGATGTCGACGCGTTCGTGTTCTCGTTGCCGGCGGCGACCACGACCGTGGTGCCGCGGCCGGCCGCGCTGTTGATGGCGTTCTGGTAGGTCGACGCGCAGGTGCCGCCACCGCCCAGGCTCATGTTGACCACCTTGGCCGGGTTGGCGTTGGCGGGCACGCCGCTGACCGCCCCGCCGGACGCCCAGACGATCGCGTCGGCGATGTCGGAGAGGAAGCCCCCGCACTTGCCGAGCACCCGCAGCGGGGAGACCTTGGCGCCGAACGCGACGCCGGCGACCCCCTTGGCGTTGTTCGTGACGGCGGCGACGGTGCCCGCCACGTGCGTCCCGTGCCAGCTCGAGCTGCTGGAGGACGGGTCGCCGCACTCGTTCGCGGCGTACCAGTCGCCCTGGTCGGCCGGGTTGGCGTCGCGCCCGTTGCCGTCGCGCGCCGTGGCCGCGTCGGAGATGAAGTCGTAGCCCGCGACGACGTTGCCACTCAGGTCCGAGTGCGTCGTGATGCCGGTGTCGACGACCGCGACGGTCACACCGGTGCCGGTCGCGGTGTTCCAGGCGGTCGGCAGGTTCATCCCGGCGGTCGCCTCGGAGTAGTGCCACTGGCTGCCGTACGACGTGTCGTTCGGCGTCAGGGTCGCGTGCATCCGGGCGTCGGGCTCCACGTAGACCGCGGCCGGGTCGTCGGCGAGCGCGGCCATGAAGTCACGGGCCTGCGCCGGGTTGAGCCGCTGTGTCGTCGTCACCAGGGTCGCGTCGGTGGCAAGTGTCCGGCTGACCTTCGCGGGGCGGTGGCTGCGCTGGGCCGCCCGGTCGACCTTCCTGGCCCGCGCGGCGCGGTCGGCAACGTCGTACCTGACGATGAACCGGTCGTAGGTCTGGCCACTCTCGAGGGAGGTGGCGTCGACCGGGGACCTGTCGCGGGGCGGCTCGGCCGCGGCCGCGGGCGATGCGGCGACGGCCGTGCCGACCAGCGCGGCGGCGGCGACGGCGACCACGGATCGACGGATGGGGTGATGCGTTCGGGCACGCACGGTGAGGGGCCTCCTCATGAGGCGTCGGGAGCACGGGCTCCGGGCCCGGGACCCCGGGAGGAGCGGCGGTGACGCTAGCGCGGAGTGATCTGGGTCACATAGGGCGAAAGTGCCAAGTGATGGCAAAAATCGGGTGATGTACGGCGTATCGACCGTCCCGGTCCGCCTGCCGCCCGCCGGGGCTCAGCCGAACGGCTGAATATCACCGATCGGCTTGACGAGCGGGTAGCGACGCGCGTGTAATTCCATCAGTGTCATTCGCCGCTCTACCAGGAGCGGGGGCCGGGGTCGAGGAGGCGCGCCATGGGCGAGGTGTACCCGCTCAACGAGGAGTCCATCGAAGAGCTTGGTTGGCAGGAGCGCGCGCTGTGCGCGCAGACCGACCCGGAGGCGTTCTTCCCGGAGAAGGGGGGCTCCACCCGGGAGGCGAAGAAGGTGTGCCTGTCCTGCGACGTGCGGGCGGACTGCCTCGACTACGCACTCGCCAACGACGAGCGGTTCGGCATCTGGGGCGGGCTGTCCGAGCGTGAGCGGCGCCGGCTGAAGAAGAGCGCGGTCTGACCGGAGCCGGCGCGGCCGTACGGGTCCTGCACGTCCCGTAGGGTGGGCCGCGGCCGATCACGGGGACCGTCCCCGTCAGCGCCCGCGCCGTCCCTCTTGAGCATGACCTCACTCCCGCCTCGCCCCTCCCTGTCACGGCACGTGGTCACCGCGGTCCTGGTCGTCCACGACGACGCCCTGTGGCTGCCACGGGCCGTGGCCGGGCTGGCCGGTCAGACCCACCCTCCGGCGCGCGTCGCCGTGGTCCGCACCGGCGAGTGGCCTGCCGACCCCCGCGGCGCCGACGGCGAGGAGAGTCTCGACCCGCTGCCCGCCCATGTGCGGGTGAGCGCCCCGCACGACGCCGGCTTCGGGGCCGCGGTCCGCGCGGGACTGGCCGCCGCCGACGGCGTCCGGGTCCGGCCCGCGCCCACCGAAACCGGTCCCGCCGAGCCCATCGACTGGGTATGGCTGCTCCACGACGACATGGAGGCCGAGCCCGAGGCCTTGGCGCGGCTGCTCGGCCACGTCGACGACAGGCCGGACGTGGCCGTGGTCGGCCCCAAGGTGCGTGGCTGGAACAACCGCCGACTGCTGCTCGAGACCGGTGTGACGATCGCCCGCAACGGACGCCGGGAGACCGGGCTCGAGCGCCGGGAACACGACCAGGGCCAGCGCGACGGCGACCACACCGTCCTCGCGGTGTCCACGGCCGGCATGCTCGTCCGCCGGGACGTCTGGGACTCGCTGGGCGGTCTGGACGCTGCGCTGCCGCTGTTCCGGGACGACGTGGACTTCGGGTGGCGGGTCACGCTGGCCGGACACCGCGTGGTCTGCGTCACCGGCGCCGTCGTACACCACGCCGAGGGTGCCGCGCACGGTCGACGGTCGGTCGACGCGGTCCGGGGCCACCACCACCGGGTCGACCGGCGGCACGCGGCCTACGTGCTGCTCGTCAACCTGCCCCTGATCGAGCTGCCGTGGGTGCTGCTGCGCCTCACCGTCAACACGCTGCTGCGCGCGGTCGGCCTGTCTCTCGGCAAGCTGCCCGGGCAGGCACTCGGTGAGCTGCGCGGGCTGGCGGCGGTGCTGGCCCGGCCGGACCGGCTGGTGCGGGCCAGGCGCAGGCGCCGCCGTACGCGGGTCCTTCCCACGCGCGCCGTCCGCCCCCTGCTCGCCCGCCCGGGCAGCGGTCTGCGACACACCCTGGAGGGCTTGAGCCTGCTCGTGGGCAGCTCGAGCCGGGTCGGGCCCGGCAGCGGGCGGCACCGGGCCATCGAGACCGGTCCGGCCTCCGAGGAGCTGGAGGACCTCCCGTCCTGGGGCACCACGCTGGTCCGCCGCGCCGTGGGCCGGCCGTCCGTGCTGCTGGTGCTCACGCTCGGGCTGCTCGCTCTGGTGGCCGCTCGGGCGCTGCTCGGTGACGGCCGGCTCATGGGCGGGGCGCTGCTGCCGGCGCCGGACACGGCCGGCGACCTGTGGCGCACCTACAGGGAGGGCTGGCACCCCGTCGGGGTCGGCAGCGACACCGTGGCTCCGCCCTACCTCGCCGTACTCGCCGGCCTCGGCACCCTGCTGCTCGGCAACGTGGGCCTCGCCGTCGACCTGCTGCTGCTCGGCGCGGTGCCCCTCGCCGCCCTGTCGGCCTACCTCGTGGCCCGCGTCGTCGTGCCGTCGCGGGCACTTCGGCTGTGGGCCGCCGCCACCTACGCACTGCTGCCACCGTTGCTCGGCGCGGTCGCTGCCGGCCGGCTCGGGACGGTCGTGGTCGCGCTCCTCCTGCCGCCGACCGGGCTGGCTGCCGCGCGGGCGCTCGGGTCCGCCGCCCGGCGGGGCCGGGCCGGAGCGGCCTGGGCG
>JBOGDY010000207.1:0-4741 GCA_050742955.1 Actinomycetes bacterium
CGCGAGGTCGGGGTGCAGGGCCAGCAGGTTCATCCGCACGGCGTCGCAGTCGGCCGCCAGCTGGGCGAAGGAGCCGGGCTCCACCTCGGACGGCACGTCGTGGCGCGCCTCGATCGGGATCACCCGGCCAGGTTACGGGGCGGTGCGACCCGGGGGGAATGCGTACCCACGGGTAGTGTTGTCCCGCCGCCCAGCACCCACCCGAGGGGAACGCCGCCGTGCGCATTGCCGTCACCGGCTCGATCGCGACCGACCACCTGATGACGTTCCCGGGACGGTTCGCCGACTCTCTGGTCGTGGAGCAGCTCGACAAGATCTCGCTGTCGTTCCTGGTCGAGGACCTCGACGTCCGGCGCGGTGGCGTGGCCGCCAACATCGCCTTCGGCATGGGCAACCTGGGGCTCAGGCCCCTGCTGGTCGGCGCGGTGGGCTCCGACTTCGTCGACTACCGGTCCTGGCTGGAGCGTCACGGCGTCGACACCACGTCGGTGCACGTCTCCGACCTGGCCCACACGGCGCGGTTCGTCTGCACGACCGACTCCGACCATGCGCAGATCGCGTCGTTCTACGCGGGCGCGATGAGCGAGGCCCGGGAGATCGAGCTGGCCCCCATCGCAGCGCGGGAGGGCCACCTCGACCTCGTGCTCATCGGCGCCAACGACCCCGAGGCGATGCTGCGCCACACCGAGGAGTGCCGGGCGCGGGGCTACGCGTTCGCCGCCGACCCGTCACAGCAGCTGGCGTTCGCCGACAGCGACACGATCCGCCAGCTCATCGACGGCGCGACCTACCTGCTCAGCAACGAGTACGAGGCGGCGCTGATCGAGCAGAAGAGCGGCTGGACCGCCGACGACGTGCTGGAGCGGGTCGGGACCCGGGTCACCACCCTCGGCAAGGCGGGGGTACGCATCGAGGCGAAGGGCCAGGAGCCGACGCACGTCCCGGTGGCCCGGGAGCTGCGCAAGCTGGACCCGACCGGTGTCGGCGACGCATTCCGGGCCGGCTTCCTGTCCGGGCTGTCGTGGGGCCTGCCCCTCGAGCGCTGTGCCCAGGTCGGGTCGATGCTGGCGACCTATGTCATCGAGACGGTCGGCACCCAGGAGTACGAGCTGGGCCGGGGCGGGTTCCTGACCCGGCTGGCGGAGGCCTACGGCCCGGCTGCCGTGGCCGACGTCGAGCCGCACCTGCGCTGCGCCCGCCCCTGAGCGGGACCCGCCGAGCCCACCGTCGATGCCGCTGGAGCCGCCACCGTCCCTCTACCGGTTCAACGTCGAGGGGCTGCCCGAGGGGGAGGAGCTGCTCGGTGTCGGAGCGGATCTCGAGGCCTCGACGGTGCTGGCGGCCTACCGCAGCGGCGTGTTCCCGATGCCCATCTCGCGGCGCGGTCGGGTCGGGTGGTGGTCGCCGGACCCGCGCGGCGTGATCCCCCTCGACGGGCTGCGGGTCAGCCGGTCGCTGCGGGCGTCCTGTCGACGGTTCGAGATCAGGCTCGACACGGCGTTCCCGGACGTGCTGCGGGCCTGCGCCGACCCGAAGCGGCCCGGCGGGTGGATCCGGCGCGACGTGACGGCCGCCTACACCGAGCTGCATGCGCTGGGGTGGGCGCACAGCGTCGAGGCGTGGAGCGTCGGCCCGGCGGGGGAGGCGCTGGTGGGCGGCCTGTACGGCGTGGCCGTCGGGGGCCTGTTCGCCGGGGAGTCGATGTTCCACCGGGAGCGGGACGCCTCGAAGGCCGCGCTCGTCGGGCTCGTCGAGCTGCTGCGGGCCGACGACCGGGCCGAACGGCTGCTGGACGTCCAGTGGGTGACGCCGCACCTGGAGAGCCTCGGCGCGGTCGCGGTGCCCCGGTCGATCTACCGGTTGCTGCTGGAACGGGCCCTTCCCCTGCCCGACCCCTTCGATCCGCCGCCCGTCCCGCGGTGACCGCCGACCACTTGCGCATGATCAACGGTGGGATTGTGCTGGGGTCAGTGGAGGCGGCGGACGAGGTAGGTGGGGCCCCGGGGGTCACGGCACTCGCCGAGGTAGGTGTGTCCGCGCATCTCGCACCACGCGGGTACGTCGAGGCGGGCTGCCTCGTCGTCGGCCAGCACCGCGACCACCTCGCCGACGGCAACCTGCCCGATCCGCCGGGCCAGCTCGATCACCGGCACCGGGCAGCGCCGGCCGAGCGCGTCCACGGTCAGGGCCACCGCGTCCCCCGTCCGCTCCGGCTCGCTCACAGCCCGCTCACCCCGGCTTGCTCACGCAGCCCGGTCACCACGCCGGGCAGCACCGACAGGAACCGGTCGACCTGCGCGCCGGTCGTCCCCCTCGACAGCGACACCCGGACGTTGCCGTGGCTGAGCACCCCCATGGCCTCCAGCACGTGGCTGGGCCGCAGCGTGCTCGCCGTACAGGACGAGCCGGAGCTGACCGCGAACCCGGCCCGGTCCAGCTCGGTCACGACGGCCTCGCCGTCGACGTAGAGGACCGAGAAGGTCACCAGGTGCGGCAGCCTGCGCACCGGGTCGCCGACGACCTGCACGTCCGGCACCAGCCGGGGGACGGCGTCACGGATCCGGTCGACGAGCACCGAGAGCCGGGGGCCCTCGACGGCCGCCTCCCGCGACACGGCCTCCAGGGCGGTCGCGGCGGCCACCACACCCGGGACGTTCTCGAAGCCGGGCACCCGCCCGGCCTCCCGCTCGTCGGCGGGCAGCGGGCTGCGCCAGCGCGTCCCCTTGCGCACGGCGAGCACCCCGACCCCGGCCGGCCCGCCCCACTTGTGCGCGCTGGCGGCGAGCAGCCCCCAGCCCTGCGGGACCGGTGTCCGCCCCACCGACTGGGCGGCATCGACCAGCAGCGGGACTCCGAGCACCGCGCACAGCCCGGCCACCTCCTCGACCGGCTGCACGGTGCCGACCTCGTGGTTGGCCGACTGGAGCGCGGCGAGCACGGCCGGACCGGCGCGCAGCGCCGCCTCGTACGCCGGTGTCTCGACCGCCCCGGCGCGGGTCACCGGCACCGTGGTGTACCGCCCACCGTCGCCGGCGACCCGGTCGCAGGCCTGCAGCACCGACGAGTGCTCGACGGCGCCGGTCACCACGCGGGGCGGTGCCGCGCCGGGGGAGGCAGCCACGCCGCGCACCGCGCCGAGCACGGCGAGGTGGACGGCCTGTGTCCCCGAGGCCGTGAAGGACACCTCGTCGGGCCGGGCGCCGAGCACGTCGGCGACCGACTGCCGCGCGGTGTCGAGCAGCAGCCTGGCCCGGCGGGCGTCGCGGTAGAGCCGGGCCGGGTCGGCCCAGCCCTGGTCCAGCGCGGAGAGCAACGCCTCGCGCGCCACCGGGTGCAGCGGTTCGCTGGAGGCGGCGTCGAAGTGGCTCGGGCCGGTCTCCGCCGACGGGACGGTCACGGTCCCGACGGTAGCCCGCCCCGCCCCGATGTCGTATCGGCCCGCTCCCGCGCGGCCGGGGCCGGCTGGAGTAGGGTCGGCAATCGTGAGAAAGGCCGCTGTCAGGGCGGCCACCCGTCGACCGCCGCGGCGGTCCTGGCTGACATCGGGGAAGGCAACGTTGCGTCCGTCCAATCGGCTGACCTTGCTGCTCGTCACCGGGATGCTGCTGCTCACCACCGGTTGCGCATCCGAGGACCTCCCGACGTTCGCGATGCCCGAGCGCGACGTGACCGACCAGGCACCGCGGATCCTGTCGTTGTGGCAGGGCTCCTGGATCGCCGCCTTCGCGGTGGGCGCCATCGTCTGGGGCCTGATCCTGTGGGCCTGCGTCGCCTACCGCCGGCACAAGGGTCAGACCGGGCTCCCCGCGCAGACCCGCTACAACGTGCCGATCGAGACGCTCTACATCATCGCGCCGGTCATCGCCGTCGCCGTGTTCTTCTTCTTCACGGCCCGCGACGAGGAACGCATCATGGAGCTGTCGGCCAACCCCGACCACGAGATCACCGTCACAGGGAACCAGTGGTCCTGGCAGTTCACCTACGCCAGCGACGGTGACGAGAACACCACGCTCACGGGGACGCCGGGCAAGCCCCCCACGCTGATGCTGCCCCAGGGTGAGAGCGTGCAGTTCACTCTCAAGTCCGACAACGTCATCCACTCGTTCTGGGTGCCCGCGTTCCTGTTCAAGATGGACGTGATCCCGGGGGAGACCAACCGCTTCGAGATCACCCCGACGAAGGCCGGCCGCTACGCCGGCAAGTGCGCCGAGCTGTGCGGCCAGGACCATGCCCGGATGCTGTTCAACGTCGAGGTGGTCTCGCCGGACGAGTACGACGACTACGTGGCAGAACTACAGGCGGAGAGCGCACAGTGACTCTGACAGCCGAACCCAGGCGGGCCACCACGACGCCCACGGTGCCGGTGCGCCGCAAGGGCAGCGCCGTCGTGAAGTGGGTGACAAGCACCGACCACAAGACGATCGGGCACCTCTACCTGGCGACCTCGTTCGTCTTCTTCCTGGTCGGCGGCCTGATGGCGATGCTGATGCGCGCCGAGCTGGCGCGGCCGGGCAACCAGCTGATGTCCGGCGAGCAGTACAACCAGCTGTTCACCATGCACGGCACGATCATGCTGCTGCTGTTCGCGACGCCCCTGTTCGTGGGGTTCGCCAACGTGATCATGCCGCTGCAGATCGGCTCGCCCGACGTGGCATTCCCGCGGTTGAACATGTTCAGCTACTGGCTCTTCCTGTTCGGCGGCACGATCGCCATGCTCGGTTTCCTCACCCCCGGGGGTGCG
>JBOGDY010000208.1:0-4726 GCA_050742955.1 Actinomycetes bacterium
GACCTGTTGCCGGTGAATATCGAGCCCTCCTACGATGCGCATCAGGACCTCCTCCAGCTCCTGCACCGAAACCTGCACCACGTGCAGATCTTTCTCCGAGCGGAGGGGGTCCGTCATATGTCATCTATGCGGTGGTCGGCATGACCCTCGAAGCGCGCCTCACATGGCTTGCACGGCGCTCAGTCGGCCCGACCCGGCAAGCAGCTCACCGGCTGCGAAAGGCCCCAGGCCCCCACGTCGCGGCGACCCGGCGACCAGCCCGACGAGCTACCGCTGGGCCGCCCCCTAGCCGTTCGGGTCGGCGCGCTGCGCCGCCAGCCACGGGTGCCCCCGCGCCCGCCAGGTCGCGTAGGCCAGCGCGCCCACCACGATCGGCAGCCAGTACGAGACAAGCCGGTACAGCAGCGTCGCGACGACCGCCTGGTCGGCGTCCGCGCCGGCCACGACCAGGAGACTGGTCAAGCCTGCCTCGACGAAGCCGAGCCCGCCCGGGGTGACCGGGATCAGGGCGAGCGCCACGGAGGCGACGTAGGCCAGCAGCACCAGGCTCGGCCGGGCGTCCGCGCCGACGGCCAGCAGCGAGCAGGTCAGCGCCGCGAAGTCCAGCACGCGGTTGCCGGCCGCATCTGCCAGGCTGCGGATCCAGCGCCGGTGGAACGCCGCTCGGACCTGATCACGCTCGGCGACCAGGCGAGCAGCCACAATGTCGCGTTGGGCCCGGCGGTGCACGAGCGCGACAGCCGCGCCGATCCTCGCGCTGACCGCGTGCACCATCCGGTCCCAGGTCAGCACCGCGAACCCGCCCGCGACCAGCGCGACGGCCAGACCCAGCGAAACGACCAGGCCGAGCTCGAGCTGGTCCGGTATGGGCAGGCCGGCGAGCAGCGCCGGCACCGTCAGCAGCGGCAGCGCAAGCAGCATGCCGAACGTCAGCAGGCCGGTCGCGCTCAGGGTCGCTCCGACGGTGCCGGGCGGGAAGCCGGAGCCGATCAGCATGCCGGCCTGCACGACGCCGCCGGAGGCCGCACCGCCGGGGATTACCCGGCTGGCCGCGTTACCTGCCAGCTGCGAGGTCACCACGTCGAACCACCGTTGCGTCCCCAGTGCGATGCGCAGTAGCAACCACAGGCAGCAGAAGCTTCCCAGCTCGAGCAGCGTGACCACGGCGAACCACCACGGCTCCACCTCGCCCAGCGAGGGCCACGCGTCGAACATGCTGAGCAAGCTGGGCGCGACGATGTACAGCCCGACTCCGGTGACGCCGAGCGCGAGCACCCGGACCACGACCCGTCGCACGGAGCCACCGGACACGGCCCCAGCCTGGCACCGGGCCAGCAGGACCGGCTCACCCGCCCGGACGGGGGCACCCTCGTGCCCGCACCGAGCTCAGGCGACCCGGGCAGCCGTCAACACCGCTGCGATCACGGTCGGTCGCTCAAACTGCTGCCAGCCCCCGTTCATGCGTTCCGGTCACGGGGGCTGAGATGTTCCCTTCGGTGCCCCGGCCATTCCCGCGCTCGTTTGCGATGGCGAACAAGGTCGACGTCTGCGCGGCCTGCGGCGGCACCACTCACCTGCGCCGGGTGAGCACGGTCCGCCTGTACGGGCCTAGCATCCCTGGCCGACACCGGGAGGTGGAGGGATGACCGCCGAACAGCGACGCGGGCCGTCGGTCGATCAAGGACGTTTCTGGGCGGGGGTGGCGGCCACGGCAGTCGTTGCGGCCCTGGCCGCCACGCTAGGCGTCGTCGTTCTCGACGTCTTCGACGTCAGCCTGCTCGATCCTCCGATCGGAAGTTCGAGAGGGCTCGGGTGGGCCGGGGCCGCGCTGGTCGCCGCTGTGCTCGGTGGGGTCATCCTGCTGCTGCTCGTGATGACCACCCCGCGGCCGCGGGTGTTCTTCGGCTGGATCGTCGTTCTTGTCACGGCTACGGCGGCAGTCGTGCCATTCACGCGCGACACGACGACCGAGGCGCAGGTGGCGACCTGCGCACTCTGCGTGCTCATCGGCCTTGTCGTGGGCACCTCTCTCGGGGCGGTGGTCGGCCGTACCGTCCGCCCGGGGGTCTAACCGGCGCCTGGGCCAGGCGCTTCGGGGGGTCTTGTCGTCGGGCATCTGGCTTCTAGCCCGCGTTGGCGGCGTGCCGGTCAAGGTTGGCGTTGGCCATGTAGCGCGTGGCGGTCCGTGGTCAGCCACCGCGACCTCACGACGCCGAGGAACGTCCGCACAGGCTGCCCTGGCGCTGGTCGGCTCCCACGGGTCTCCCGGTCTGGGGCCTCAACGGTCGAGGCAGGTGCATACGCAGGCCTTGTTGCCCTCAGGGTCGGCCAGGACGACGAATGACGGGGCGTGCTCGTCGTTGACCACTCGCCCACCCGCGGCGACCGCCGCCGCGATGCGCTCCTCGGCCACGTCGTGCGGCACCCACAGGTCCACGTGGAAGCGCTGACGCGGAGTCTCGTGTGCGTCGGTGTGCTGGAACCAGAGCAACGGCAGCCGCCCACTGGGATCGACGACGTCGTCGCCCCTGAGTGAGTCGGGACTCCCGGTGAGCAGGGCGGCCCAGAAGGGTCCGACGGCGGTCAGGTCGGCAGTGTCCAGCGCGAGCTCGAGCTCGGCGACCGCCCTCGGCTCCGCGCCGATCCCCTGCTCGCGGGCGATCTCGCTGATCCTCCGGGCGAGGTCGATGTCGCGCTGGGTGACTTGGGAGACGTCGTGGCTGATCAGCTTCACGTCCACAACGGGGTACGTCAGCGTCACGTCCGGATGGTGGTTGGCTCGCTCGGCGGCCTCGGTGACGGCGGTGACGAACCTGAGGCCCGTGACGAAGTCGCCGGTGAGGAACCGCGCGTGGAGGGCTTGGGCGAGCTTCCGCCAGTCGTCGAGGCCGGCGTCGAGGATCTGCCTGATGGTGAGTTTCTCCATACCCTCAGCATCTCAGGGCGTCACCCTCGACGTGTGCGGCGTTGCCTTCGCTCAGGGGATGACGACAACGCGCGTCCCGACGTCGGCGAACCGCCACAGTGCAACGGCGTCCGAGCGCCTCTGCCGGATGCAGCCCGCCGACAGCGCCTCGCCCAGCTGGTCGACCGTCTGCGCGGGCCGCCCGGCGTAGTCGACCGGGATCGTGTGGAACCCGATCGGCGCGCCGGTTCGCACCCCGAACGTGAAACGGACCATGTACTCCATCGTCTCGGCGCTCACCGAGCTCGACGTCCAGCGCGACCGCGAAAAGACCCGGAACGTGCCCGGCCCGGGCTGGCTCGGCCGCCCGGAGACCAGGTAGCTGCGGTCCACGCGACCGTCGGCGGTGACGAGCCAGACCCGCTGACGGGACACCGAGTAGACGACCCGCCGGCCCTCGCCGGACCTGCGGGGTGGCCGGATGGTCTTCGGCGCGGCACGTGTCGGCGGCGCGGCTGCAAGCCGGGCGGCCTCGGTCCGGGCGACGTCGAGCGGGTGCACTGACGGTGAGGGTGCGAGCGCCGGACGGGTCATGTCCGCCACCCCGTCGGCGACCGGCCCTGCCGGCAGCGCCACGGCGGCAGCAGCCGCCACCAGCAACGCGACCGTCCCGCGTCGCAGCACCCTGGCCAGCCCAGCCACGTCTCGCTCCTCGCCTCCGGCCCCATCGTGGCACTCACCCACCCGACGGCGCGAGGACGCGGCGTCGGCGTTGCGGCCGTTAGCCTGCCGGTCGTGCTCGTGCTCGGTCTGGACACCGCCACCCCCGCAGTCACCGTCGCGGTGGCGGACGGCGCGCGGGTGCTGGCCAGCTCCAGCACCGTCGACGCGCGGCGCCACGGCGAGCTGGTCGCCCCCGCGGTGGCAGCGGCGCTGGCCGAGGCCGGTGCGGTCGCCACCGACCTCGACCTGATCGCGGTCGGTGTCGGCCCCGGCCCGTTCACCGGCCTGCGCGTCGGGCTGGTCACCGCGCGCACGATGGGCGCCGCCCTCGGCGTACCGGTCCTCGGGGTGTGCACCCTCGACCTGCTGGCGCTCGAGGCCGGGCTGCCCGGGACGTCGATGGTGGCCACCGACGCGCGGCGCCGGGAGGTCTACTGGGCGCGTTACCAGGACGTACGCCGGACCGACGGTCCGCACGTGTCCGCTCCGGCCGGCGTGGCCTGGTCCGGCCCGGTCGTCGGCGAGGGCGCGCTGCTCTACCCGGAGGCGTTCCCGGACGCGCGGGAACCCCGCCATCCCTCGGCGGCCACGCTGTGCCGCTGGGTCGCCGAGGACCGGCCCACTCTCGAGCCGTGGCCGCTCTACCTGCGCCGCCCCGACGTCGCGGAGCCCCGGGCGCGCAAGCGGGTGCTGTGACCGGGCCCGCCGTGCTGCGGCCGATGAGGTGGTGGGACGTCGCGACGCTCATGGGCATCGAGCGCGAGCTGTTCCCCGACCCCTGGTCGGTCGAGACGTTCTGGTCCGAGCTGGCGGGCGTGCCCGGCACCCGGCACTACCTGGTCGCCGAGGTCGACGGTGTCCCGGCCGGCTATGCCGGGCTGTTCGCCACCGGCCATCAGGCCGACGTGCAGACGGTCGCGGTCGCGGCCGCTCACCAGGGCACCGGCATCGGGGCCGTCCTGCTGACCGCACTGCTCGACGAGGCCCGCCGCCGCGGCTGCGGCGAGGTACTGCTCGACGTGCGCGCGGACAACGCGCCCGCCCAGCGGCTCTACGACCGCTTCGGTTTCGAGCGCATCGCGGTGCGCCGTGGCTACT
>JBOGDY010000209.1:0-4702 GCA_050742955.1 Actinomycetes bacterium
GTCTACGACTGGGACCAGACCCGGTCGCAGGGGCTGCTCGTCGAGGTGGAGCACGCGACGGCCGGCCGGCTGAGGCTGCCGGGCCCGCCCCTGCGGTTCGACGGCGGGGACGAGCTGCCGCACCGCGCGCCACCGACGCTGGGGCAGCACGACACGGATGTACGCCGGTGGCTCGACGAGGTCGAGAACCGCGATGGGCGCTGACAGCCCGGGGGCGCTGGAGCTGATCGAGGCCACCCTCGACCCGGGCAGCTGGGCGCGGTGGGACAAGCCGCTCGTCGGGGAGCCGCCCGACCCGGCGTACGCGCTGTCCCTGCGCACCGCGCGCGAGCGCACCGGCCTGGACGAGGCGGTGGTGACCGGTGAGGGCCGCATCCGGGGCCGCCGGGTCGCGGTGGTCGCCTGCGAGTTCGGCTTCCTCGCGGGGTCGATCGGCGTGCAGGCGGCCGAGCGGCTGGTGACGGCCGTCGAGCGGGCGACCGACGAGCGGCTGCCGCTGCTGGCGTCGCCCACCTCGGGTGGCACCCGGATGCAGGAGGGCACCGTCGCGTTCCTGCAGATGGTGAAGATCACCGCAGCGATCGGGAGGCACAAGGCGGCGGGCAACCCCTACCTGGTCTACCTGCGCAACCCGACCACCGGCGGCGTGCTGGCGTCGTGGGGGTCGCTCGGGCACGTGACGGTGGCCGAGCCGGGTGCGCTGATCGGGTTCCTCGGGCCGCGCGTCTACAACGCCTTGTACGGCGGGGAGTTCCCGCCCGGCATACAGACCGCCGAGAACCTCTACGACCACGGCATCGTCGACGCCGTGGTGCCACCGGAGCAGATCGCCGACGTCGCCGACCGGGCCCTGAACGTGCTCGCCACGCCGCGCGAGGGGTCGCCCGACGTCGCCTCGGTGCCGGTCGAGGAGCTCGCCGACGTGCCGGCCTGGGAGTCCGTCACCCGGTCCCGCCGGCAGGAGCGGCCCGGCGTCCGCCAGCTGCTGCGGCACGCGGCCCGGGACGTGCTGCCCCTGCACGGCACCGGCGCGGGCGAGAGCGACTCGGCGCTGCTGCTGGCACTGGCCCGGTTCGGCGGGGCGCCCTGCGTGGTGCTCGGCCAGGACCGGGCCCGGCAGACGCTCGGGGAGCCGCTCGGCCCGGCCGGGCTGCGCGAGGCGCGGCGCGGGATGCGGTTGGCCGACGAGCTCAAGCTGCCGCTGGTGACGGTCATCGACACGGCCGGTGCCGCGCTGTCGAAGGAGGCCGAGGAGGGTGGTCTCGCCGGGGAGATCGCCCGGTCGCTGGCCGACCTGGTGCTGCTCGACGCGCCCACCGTCTGCCTGATGCTCGGTGAGGGCGCGGGGGGCGGGGCGCTGGCGCTGCTGCCGGCCGACCGGGTGGTGTGCGCGCAGCACGCGTGGCTGTCGCCGCTGCCGCCGGAGGGTGCGTCGGCGATCATGCACCGCACCACCGAGCGGGCACCGGAGATGGCCGACGCGCAGGGCGTGCGGTCGCTGGACCTGCTGCGGTCAGGGATCGTCGACCGGGTCGTGGCCGAGCACCCGGACGCGGCCGACGAGCCGGACGCCTACCTCGAGCGGGTGGCGCAGGTGCTCGAGCACGAGCTGACCGGCCTGATGCACCGCGACCCCGGGACCCGCCTGGCGGCCCGCCTGGCCCGCTACCGCTCCCTCGGCCTCCCCTGACCCGCCGCCCCGCCGAAATGATCACGCCAGCGTGATCACTGGTCCCTGACTGAGGCCAGTTCGCCGCGGTCAGGGGGAAATGATCACGGTTCCGTGATCATCTTCGGTGCCGCGGCAGCGCCCCCCGAGTGCCGATGATCAACGGGAAGTCGCGACGCTAGAGTCGGCGGATGCGCGTCCTTATCGCCCTCGGCGGCAACGCGATGACCGGCCCCGACGGCAGCGCGACGCCGGAGGCGCAGGACGCGGCCATCGCCACCGCCGTCGAGCACATCGCCGACCTGGTGGCGTCCGGGGTCGAGGTGCTGCTCACCCACGGCAACGGCCCGCAGGTCGGCAACCTGCTGGTCAAGAACGAGATCGCCGCCCAGGTGGTGCCACCGGTGCCGCTGGACTGGTGCGGGGCGCAGACCCAGGCGACGATCGGCTTCCTCATCCTGGACAGCCTCGACCGGGCCCTGGCGACGCGTCGGGTGGACCGGAAGGTTGCCGCCGTGGTCACCCGCACCCGGGTCGACGGCAGCGACCCCGGCTTCGTGACGCCCAGCAAGCCGGTCGGGCGCTACCTGCCGGAGGACGAGGCCCGGGTGCTCGTCGAGCACGGCCAGACCTGGGAGGACCGCGGCGAGCGGGGCTGGCGGCGGGTGGTCGCGTCGCCCGAGCCGCTCGAGGTCCTCGACGCCCCCGCGATCGCCACGCTGTGCGACGCCGGGTTCGTCGTGGTGGGAGCCGGTGGTGGCGGCATCCCCGTCGTACGCGATCCCGACGGCACCCTGCGGGGCGTCGAGGCCGTCATCGACAAGGACCTGGCGGCGGCCGTGCTGGCCCGGGCGGTCGGCGTCGAGATCCTGGTCATCGCCACCGACGTCGAGCACGCCGTCCTCGGCTACGGCACGCCGCAGGCCCGTCCCGTCGGGCAGGTGTCTCCCCAGCAGATGCGCACCCACGCGGCGGACGGCGAGTTCGCCAGCGGCAGCATGGGGCCCAAGGTCGAGGCGGCCGTCCGGTTCGTCGAGCAGGGCGGCAGGCGGTCGGCGATCACATCGCTGCAGAACATCACCGAGGCGGTGCACGGCTCGGCCGGCACCGTGATCGAGAGGAGATAGAGGGAGACATGGCCGCAACCCCGTTGCCCATCGAGGTCCACAAGGTCGCCATCGAGAGCGTGTCCGACGCCTCGGGGCTGGCCGAGCTGATCGACAAGGGCGTCATCGAGGCCGACCGCGTCATCGCGGTGATCGGCAAGACCGAGGGCAACGGCGGGGTGAACGACTACACCCGCATCATCGCCGACCGCGCCTTCCGCGAGGTGCTGGAGGCCGGCGGCTCCCGCCCGATGGACGACATCAGGCAGATCCCGATCGTGTGGTCCGGCGGCACCGACGGCGTCATCTCACCGCACGCCACGATCTTCGCGACCACAACGCCCGACAAGGTTCCCCGCACCGACGAGCCGCGCCTCTCGGTGGGCTACGCCATGAGCGACACGATCCGGCCCGAGGACATCGGCCGGGTGCCGATGGTCGAGAAGGTCGCCGCCGGCGTGAAGGTCGCCATGGAACGGGCCGGCATCACCGACCCGGCCGACGTGCACTACGTGCAGACCAAGACTCCGCTGCTCACCCTCGACACCATCACCGACGCCAAGCGCCGTGGTCACGACGTCTGGACCGAGGACACCCTCAAGTCGATGGACGTGTCCAACTCGACGACCGCGCTCGGCATCGCCGTCGCCCTCGGCGAGATCGACATGCCCACGGCCGACCAGATCCACAAGGACCTGTCCCTCTACTCGGCCGTGGCGTCGTGCTCCTCCGGCGTCGAGCTCGACCAGGCGCAGATCGTGGTGCTCGGCAACGTCCGGGGCATCGGCGGCCGCTTCCAGATCGGGCACAGCGTGATGAAGGACGCGCTCGACGCCGACGGCGTCTGGGAGGCGATCCGCAGCGCCGGCCTCGACCTCCCCGACCGGCCGCACCCGAGCGACCTCGGGGGGCGGGTGGTCAACGTGTTCTGCAAGTGCGAGTCCGACCCCACCGGCCGGGTCCGCGGGCGGCGCAACATCATGCTCGACGACTCCGACGTGCACTGGCACCGGCAGATCAAGTCCTGCGTCGGCGGAGTGGTGGCGTCGGTGACCGGTGACCCGGCGGTGTTCGTGTCGGTCGCCGCCGTCCACCAGGGACCCTCGGGCGGTGGCCCCGTCATCGCGATCGTCGACCAGGGCGACTAGCCAGCAGCGCCTGCACCTCCGCATCGGTGGTCTGCCCGAACGAGTGGTACCACCGGCCGACCGCGCTGAACGGTTCCGGCGCCAGGACGACGACCGTCTCGTCGACCTCGGCCGCCAGCTCGGCCAGCGACCGGCCCGCGGCGACCGGCGCGGCCAGCACCAGCCGGTCGGGCCGGCGCTCCCGCAGCGCCCGCAGCGCGGCCCGGGCGGTGACCCCGGTGGCGACCCCGTCGTCCACCAGCACCACGGTGCGCCCGCGCAGGTCGGGGAGCCGGCGGTCACCGCGGTACGCCGTGACCCGGCGGGCCAGCTCCTCCCGCTCGGCCGCGACCACGTGCTCCAGGTCCTCCGGCCGCAGCCCGCTGCGGCGCAGCGCCTCCGCGTCGTAGACGGGCTCGCCACCCTCGGCCAGCGCCCCGAGGCCGTACTCGGGCTGGCGGGGGTGCCCGATCTTGCGCGCCACCAGGACGTCGACCTCGGCGTCCAGGATCGCGGCGACCTCGACCGCGACGACCACCCCGCCGCGGGGGAGGCCGAGCACGACCGGCCGGTCGAGGCGGGCGTCGAGCAGCCGGCGACCCAGCGCCCGACCGCCCGCGGCCCGGTCCGCGAAGACCTGGCCGGCCGGGTCCCCGGCACCGCCCGCGTCACTCATGCCCCCAGCATCCCCCCGCTAGGCTCGCCCGATGTCCTCGGCCGGGTGGGACCAGGCCGCCAGGCGGCGGCTCGCCGACCCAGGCTCCGCCGGCGACGCGGGGGAGGCGGACCCGGGGCTGGCG
>JBOGDY010000210.1:0-4675 GCA_050742955.1 Actinomycetes bacterium
GGCTTCGGGGGCGAAGGCGGCTCAGGGGTCGGCGCGCCGACGTCGGTGGCTGTGCCGTGCTTCTCGGCGCGCCGCTGGTGGCGCTCCTTGCGCCGTCGTTCCAGCGCCTCCGCGGCGGGGGAGCCCGGCGCGGGGTTGCGTCGGATCACGTAGAGCTGCTGGCCCATCGACCACACGTTGGTGGTCAGCCAGTAGAGGAGGACGCCGATGGGGAAGTTCACGCCGGTGACCGCGAACACCAGCGGGAAGATGTACATGAGCATCTTCTGCTGGCGGGCGTAGGGGTTGTCCAGGGCGCTCGCCGGCATGCCCTTCAGGATGAGCTGGCGCTGGGTGTAGAACTGCGAGGCCGACATCAGGATGATCATCACGGCCGTGACGAGCTGGACCGTGATGTCATCGGCTCCCCAGAACTTCGCCGAGAACGGTGCGCCCAGGATGGTCGCATCCGCGGCCTGGGCGGCCTCCGTGTCGGAGAGCAGCCCGCGCCCCGTGGGCGGGGTCGCGCCGATCCCGTTGAGCACGTAGAACAGTGCGAAGAAGATGGGCGCCTGGGCCAGGATCGGCAGGCAGCTCGACAACGGGTTGGTGCCGTTGTCGCGGTAGAGCCCCATCAGCTCCTTCTGCTGGGCCTGCTTGCTCTCGGTGTCGTTGCGCCCCTTGTACTTCTGCTGGATCTTGCGCACCTCGGGCTGCAGCAGCTGCATCCCCCGCTGCGCCTTGATCTGCTTGACGAACAGCGGGATCAGCAGGATGCGGATGACCAGCACCAGCCCGACGATCGACAGCCCCCACGCCCAACCGCCGGCGGGGTCGAACCCCAGCGTCTCGAACAAGGTATGAAACGCCAGCATGATGGCGGTGACGACGTCGAACAGTGGTTCCAGGATTCTCACTGACCGGCTCCCTGTGGCGGGTGAGAGGGGTGCCCGGCGAGTGTGCCCGAGCGCTTCGGAGGAACGGGGTCGACGCCGCCCGGGTTCCACGGGTGGCAGCGCAGCAGTCGCCGGGTGCCCAGGTAGAGCCCGCGCAGCGCGCCGTGGGTGGCGATGGCCTCGATCGCGTAGGCCGAGCAGGACGGGTAGAACCGGCAGCGCGGGCCGAGCAGCGGGGACACCACCAGCTGGTAGACCCGGATCGGCAGGATCAGCAGTCGCCTCACGACCGGGCACCCCTCACGCCGCTGGCGCGCAACGCAGCGTCGAGCGCCCGCTCGAGCTCGGGGAAACCGGCGCTCGCCGCACCGGGGCGGGCCCGGACGACCAGCCGGCTGCGCTCGGGGAGCAGGACCAGGCGCTCGGCCATCAGGTGTCGCAACCGGCGGCGCACCCGGTTGCGCGCCACCGCGGACCCGACGGCACGTGACACGACGAAACCCACCCGCGGGCAGGTTCCGGCAGGTGTGCCCCCGGCGGGAGTGGATGCCAGGTGGGTCACCAGGAGGCCGGCACCCCGGGAACCACCACCGCGGCGTCCCTGGCTCAGCGTCGCGGCGAACTCGTCCCGGCGCCGCAGCCGTGCCCCGGCCGGCAGCACGTCGGTCAGGCCGAGAGCCGCGAACGCCCCTTGGCGCGGCGGGCGGAGAGGATGGCCCGGCCCGCGCGCGTCCGCATCCGCAGGCGGAACCCGTGCGTCTTGGCCCGCCGGCGGTTGTTCGGCTGGAAAGTGCGCTTGCTCACGTGTGGGCTCCTGAACGTGCCGTGTCGTGTCGGGGACTGCCGGGCCGACCGCGCATGCGACATCGGTCGTCGAGCGCTCGACCGCTTTACGGTACGGGGCCGTGCGCGGACCGGTCAAACCTGCCCGTCAGGCGCCCGCGCAACCCTACGATCACGCGTCCCCGGACGGTCCCGGCCCCGGGCGCCACGTCCGGCTGCGCGGCGGGTCCCGGAAAAAAATCACGGCCGGGTTGTGGACAACCGGTTGCTGGCCGGCCTGCGGGGTTGTTAGCGTCACCGGCGTTGCTGGGCGGGCTCCCATCCCTGCGGTCTTACCGGTCGTCATGGCCGACTCGGCCGACGATCCGACCCCGGGACACCCTGTGTACACAGCCTGTGGATGATCGTGTGGACAGGCGGCGTCATGCTGTTGAGGCTCTGCCGACCCGTTCGGACCGAGCCGTCGCGGCCTGCTGCCGTCCCCACCGCCACGCGGAGGGAGAGGTCGTGACCGACGAGACCGCGGCGCGGGTGGCCGAGCAGCTGGCGGCCGCCGACGGGGCGTCGCCCGACGACCTCGTCGAGATGTGGCGCCGGTCCATGTCCACCATCGCGGAGACGGTGGGTCCTCAGCAGCGCGCCTTCGTCAGCCTGACCAGGCTCGACGGGGTCGTGGGGGACACGGCCCTGCTGGCAGTGCCCAACGAGTTCGCCAAGGAGATCGTCGAGCAGCGGCTGCGCGAGGTGATCACCTCCAGCATCTCCGACCAGCTCGGCCGCGAGGTCCGCATCGCCGTGGTCGTCGACCCGAGCCTCGACACCACCACCGACGAGACCGGTCAGGCCGGCCCCGCCCCAGACGAGGGCGAACAGACCGACTTCGCACCGGGCGCGGCGCCCGAGGACGACGTACCGAAACCGTTCCACGCGCCCGACCCGCACGCCGGCACCGGACGCGAGCCGGGCGTACGCCGGGAGAGCGAGCCCACCCGGCTCAACCCCCGCTACCTGTTCGAGACGTTCGTCATCGGCTCGAGCAACCGCTTCGCCCACGCGGCGGCCGTCGCGGTCGCCGAGGCGCCGGCCAAGGCCTACAACCCGCTGTTCATCTACGGCGACTCGGGCCTCGGCAAGACCCACCTGCTGCACGCCATCGGGCACTACGGCATGAGCCTGTACGCCGGGGTACGGGTGCGCTACGTGAGCTCCGAGGAGTTCACCAACGACTTCATCAACTCCATCCGCGACGGCCGGGCAGACGGCTTCCGGCGCCGGTATCGAGATGTCGACATCCTGCTCGTGGACGACATCCAGTTCCTGGAGAACAAGGAGCAGACGCAGGAGGAGTTCTTCCACACCTTCAACACCCTGCACAACGCCAACAAGCAGATCGTCATCTCCAGCGACCGGCCGCCCCAGCAGCTGGTCACCCTGGAGGACCGGCTGCGCAACCGCTTCCACTGGGGCCTCATCACCGATGTGCAGCCCCCCGAGCTCGAGACCCGCATCGCCATCCTGCGCAAGAAAGCCGGTCAGGAGCGGCTGGCGGCTCCTCCAGAGGTGCTGGAGTTCATCGCCAGCAAGATCTCGACGAACATCCGCGAGCTGGAGGGTGCGCTGATCCGGGTGACCGCGTTCGCCAGCCTCAACCGGCAGGGCGTCGACCTGGCGCTGGCCGAGATCGTGCTGAAGGACCTCATCCCGGACAGCTCCCAGCCCGAGATCACCGCCGCCACGATCATGGCCCAGACCGCCGCGTACTTCGGTCAGTCGATGGAGGAGCTGTGCGGCGCCTCCCGGTCACGGGTGCTGGTCAACGCCCGCCAGATCGCGATGTACCTCTGTCGCGAGCTCACCGACCTGTCCCTGCCCAAGATCGGCCAGCAGTTCGGCGGACGCGACCACACCACGGTGATGCACGCGGACAAGAAGATCCGCCAGCTGATGGCCGAGCGGCGCAGCGTCTACAACCAGGTCACCGAGCTGACCAACAGGATCAAGGCTCAGGCCCGGCAGGGTTCGGCGTGACGCTCCGCCGTCCCTCCCCCCCGACCGTCCGGCATCCCATCACGCTGCGTACACACCTTGGGGACAACGCTGTGGAAACCCGTCGCGGACGTCGGGACCGCCCTGTGGGCGCCTGGGGACGCAGCGCGCCCTCCCCAGGCGCACCCTCTTTCTCCGGCGCCGGGCACCCAGCTTGTCCCCAGGCCCGTCTACGGTCTGACCAGCGGGTTCACGGCTTGTCCCCACGATCCACGGGCCCTAGTAAGAACACGACAGATACCTATGGAGTTGGATCGACACACACCAGTCAGCCACGGCCGGCATGTGGACGACCGGGACGACTACGCGAGACTGGCAGGAACCCGACGACAGCAGGAGGCGGTGTCCGGTGAAGCTCCGGGTGGAACGTGACGTTCTGGCTGAGGCGGTGGCCTGGGCGGCGCGCAGCCTGCCGGCCCGCCCTCCGGTCCCGGTGCTCGCTGGCCTGATGCTCGACGCCAACAACGACGCGGGCGGGCGTCTGGTGCTGTCCAGCTTCGACTACGAGGTGTCCGCCCGCGTCGAGGTCGCCGCCGACGTGGCCGAGCCCGGGGTGGCGCTGGTCAGCGGCCGCCTGCTGGCCGACATCTGCCGCAGCCTGCCGGCCAGGCCGGTGGAGATCGCCACCGACGCGGCGAAGGTCGTCGTCACCTGCGGCAGCGCCCGGTTCTCCCTGCTCACCCTGCCGGTCGAGGACTACCCCGCCCTGCCGGAGATGCCGGGCGCCTCGGGGTCGCTGCACGGTGACGCCTTCGCGTGGGCGGTGGCTCAGGTCTCGGTCGCCGCCGGCCGGGACGACACCCTGCCGGTCCTGACCGGTGTGCGGGTGGAGATCGAGGGCGAACGGATCACCATGGCCGCCACCGACCGCTACCGCCTGGCGGTCCGCGAGCTGGCCTGGACGCCGGAGCAGACCGGCCTCTCGGCGCTCGCCCTGGTCCCGGCCCGGACGCTCGCCGACACCGCCAAGT
>JBOGDY010000211.1:0-4669 GCA_050742955.1 Actinomycetes bacterium
GCGAGGTCGCGCGCTGCGGGCCCGGCCGCCCTCGTCGCGGTCCCGGTCGCGGCCCCCGGGGGTCGGCCCGCTCACCGGTCCGGCTCCGGGTCGGCCAGCCACCCGAGCAGCTCCTGGTTGAACGCTTCCGGGGTCTCCTCGTGCGGGAAGTGGCCGACCTCGGGCAGCAGCCGCCACCGGTAGGGCGCCGCCACGTAGCGGCCGGACCCGGCGGCGCTCGAGGCCAGCGTCGCCCGGTCGAGAGACCCGTGCAGGTGCAGGGTCGGGACGCGGACCGGCGACGTCATCCGGCGGGCGTAGCGGATGCCGTCGGAACGGGGGATCGACCGCACCGCCCACCGGTAGGACTCCAGGGAGCAGTGCGCCACGCCGGGGATCGCCACCGCCTGACGGTAGCGCCCCTCCACGTCCCGGTCCGGCCAGCCCGGTCCGGCCCAGCTGTGCAACAGCCGGGCCACCTGCTCCCCGTCCTGGGCGACGAGGCGCCGCTCGGGCAGCAGCGGTCGCTGGAAACCGAGCACGACGCTGCTGGCCCGCAGCTGGCGGGGGTTCTGGAGGTGGGCGGCCCGCAACCGGCGCGGGTGGGGCATCGAGACGGCGGCCACCCGGCGTACCTGCGTGGGGTTCAGGACCGCGACCGTCCACGCGACCACGCCGCCCAGCCCGTGCCCCACCACGACCGCGTCCCGTTCGCCGAGGGACCGGATCACCCCGGCGGCGTCCGCGGCGAGGGTCAGCGGGTCGTAGCCGCGCGGCGGCTTGTCGCTGGCGCCGTAGCCCCGCAGGTCCATCGCGGCCGCCCGGTAGCCGGCCGCGGCCAGCACCGGCAGCTGGTGCCGCCAGGCCCACCAGAACTCGGGGAACCCGTGCAGCAGCAGCACCAACGGGCCGTCGCCGCACAGGGCGACGTGGAACCGGGCGCCGTTGGCGGCCACCATCCGGTGCTGCCAGGGTCCGGGGACCCGGGCGACGCCGGCGTCAGGTCTTCGTGGGGCTCGCGCCATCGGGCGCCTTGCGGTTCTTCAGGAAGGCGGCCGTCTCCTTGCTGGTGCGGATGGCGCGTTGCGGCGGACCCACCTTCGACACCGTCTTCTTGCCGACCAGAACGAGCACGCCGGCGAGCAGCAGGTAGGCCACCGCCACGATCAGGAAGGCGACGGCCGGGTGCAGCCCGAGGGCGACCAGCCCGTAGGCGGCTGCCACCGAGAGCAGGACCACGGCCAGCACGGCCAGGAAGCCGGCGGCGCCGAACATCGCGCCCCCCTTGGCGCCGTTGGCCACGTCCTGGCGGATCTCGGCCTTGGCCAGCTCGACCTCGCTGCGGACCAGGGCGGACAGGTCACGGCTGGCGTTGGCGATCAGTGCCCCGAGCGTCTCCTCGTCGGACGCGCCGGACTGCGACGACGTGGCGGTCATGGGCGAGCCTCCTGCGGGTAACTGGCTGTCGGCACTGGCTCAGTGTTCCCGATCATCCTCCTCCGACGCAGCCCGACGGTGCCGGGTCCGCACCCGCAGGGCGACGCCGGCCAGGGCCGCGGACACGGCCGAGGCGCCGAGCACGGCCACCGTGACATGGCGGAGGCGCTCCTCGTCGACGAAAGCGAGATCCGCGATGAGCAGCGAGACCGTGAAGCCGATGCCGCTGAGGAGGGCCACGGCCGCGACGTCCCCCCAGCGGAGGCCAGGGCTCAGCTCGGCGCGGGTCAGCCGCGCGGTCAGCCAGGTCCCACCGAGCACGCCGACGAACTTCCCGACCACGAGGGCAGCGACGACCGCGACCGCAGCCCGGTCCGTCACGGCGTCGCCGAGTGCCGTCGGCGTGACGGAGACGCCCGCAGCCATCAGCGCGAACAGCGGCACGGCGGCACCGGCCGAGACCGGGCGTACGACGTGCTCGAGGTGCTCGGCCGGCGACGACCGCTCGCCTGGGTCGGGCCGCACGCGGGTCGCGAGACCGAGCGCCACCCCGGCGATCGTGGCGTGCACACCGCTCCCGTGGACGAGGCCCCACATCAGCAGCGCCACGGGGAGCAGGATCACGGCGGATGTCACCCTCAGGCGCTGCAAGACTGCCCAGAGCATCAGGACGCCGCCGGCTGCCGCCAGTGCGCCCAGGTTCACGTCGTCGGTGAACGCGATCGCGATCACGAGCACCGCGCCGAGGTCGTCCACGACCGCCAGCGTCAGCAGGAAGGCACGCAGCGCCGTGGGGAGCGATGACCCGAGGACGGCCAGAACAGCGAGCGCGAAGGCGATGTCGGTCGCGATGGGGACGGCCCAGCCCCGGAGGGCGTCGTCGTCGCCCGCCGCCAGCGCCAGGTACAGGAGGACCGGGACCACCATGCCGCACAGCGCCGCCACCATGGGCAGCACGGCCTCCTCCGGCCGCTGGAGCTGGCCCACGACGAGCTCGCGCTTTAGCTCGAGCCCCGCAACGAAGAAGAAGATGGCCAGCAGCCCTTCGGCGGTCCAGGTCTCGAGGTCCAGGTGGAGATGAAGGGCCGAGGGCCCGAAGGCGACGTCCCGGAGGTCCTCGTAGGCCGAAGCCCACGGAGAGCTCGCCCAGGCCACGGCGACGGCGGTCGCCAGGAGCAGCAGGGCGCCCCCGACGGTCTCCTCGCGGAGCGCGCCGGACACGAACTCGCGTTCGCGTGCGGGGAGCGCGCTGAGAACCATCCGGCGAGCCCGTTCGATGCGTGGCACGTCAGCCGAAGGCGTAGTAGCGGAGGTACAGGTATGGCCACGTCAGTGCGATCGTCACGAAGGCCACGACCAGGCCGTACTTCGTGAACCGCCAGAACGAGATCGGGTGCCCGTTGCGCGCGGCGATGCCGATCACGACGACGTTCGCACTGGCACCCACCGCCGTCGCGTTCCCCCCCAGGTCGGCACCGAGTGCGAGAGCCCACCACAGGGCCTGCGCCTGCGGCTCGCCACCGCCACCGTCGACGAGGCCCTGGACCAGGGGCGACATCGTGGCGACGTAGGGGATGTTGTCGATGATCCCCGAGAGCAGAGCAGACCCCCACAGCAGGACAGACGCGGCGACGAAGTAGTTGTCACCCACGGTCTCGGTCACCCGCTCGCCGAGGTCCTCGATGACGCCGACCTCCACGAGGGCACCGACCATCACGAACAGGCCCATGAAGAAGACCAAGGTCGGCCACTCGACCTCTTCGAGGAACTCGGGCGGATCCAGGCGTGAGACGGCCACCAGGGTCCCTGCGCCGAGCAGCGCCACGACCGACGGCTCCAGGCCCAGCGCCGAGTGCGCCACGAACCCGACCATCACGGCGAGGAGCACGACCAGGGACCGGACCAACAGCCCGGTGTCCCTGATCACCTCCCTCTCGTCGAGGTCCATCACCGCGGCCGCCCGCTCCTCGTCGTAGTGGAAGGCGGAACGGAACAGCACCCGGCACAGGAGCACGAACACGCCGAGGAGGATCACCACGATCGGCGCCAGGTTGACGGCGAACTCGTTGAAGGACAGGTCGGCACGGCTGCCGATGATGATGTTCGGCGGGTCGCCGATCAGGGTGGCCGTACCCCCGATGTTGGAGGCCAGCGCCTCGGCGATCAGGTAGGGGACCGGCGGCACGGCCAGGCGCTCGCAGACCAGCAGGGTCACCGGGGCGACGAGCAGCACCGTCGTGACGTTGTCGAGCATGGCCGATGCGAGGGCCGTGATCATCGTCAACAGCACCATGACCGCGAAGGGCCTGCCGCGCGCCCGTTTCGCGGACCAGATCGCGAGGTACTCGAACAGCCCTGTCTGCTTGAGCACGCCGACGATGATCATCATGCCCAGCAGCAGGAAGATGACGTTCCAGTCGACCCCCGTCTCCTCGCTGAAGAACGCGGTCTCGGCGTCGACAACCCCGACCAGGACCATGAACGCTGCCCCGCCTAGTGCAGCGGCGACGCGGTGGATGCGCTCGGTGGCGATGAGGACGTAGGCGCCGACGAAGCCGGCCACCACGAGCGTCGTGGTCATGCCGGGGGCAGAAGGTGCTCGAGGAGTCGCGACACGGTGACGGCACCGACGAACTCGTCGCCGTCGACGACGGCGACGACCGGGCTGTGCATGCGGGCCATGACCGCCGCCACCTCGATCGTCGTCGCGTCGTGGTCGACGATCGGCAGTTCGTCGACGTCCTGCCTCCTCCTCGGCAGCAGGTCCTTGACCGTGCTGCCAGACAGCTTGTGGCACAGCTCGTCCGAGGCCTTCTCGTCATAGACCCGCGCGAGTGGGGGGTCGTCCTGGACGTACTGCGGGATGACGAACCTCAGCACCTGGGAGCCGGGCAGCACCGTGTAGGGGTGGCCCATCTCGTCGCAGACGATGAGGCCGGGCAGCCGGTTGCGCCCCATCTCGCGGGCGGCGTCCATCGCGTCGGTGCCGAGGGTGACGGTGGGGAACGGCTCGGCCAGGTCGCGTGCGCGCATCTGTCGCTCCTCGGGAAGGGCGTGCATCGGTCAACTGCCGACCAGACTTCCCGGCGCTCCGCTCATCACCCTACCGGGTGGCGCCGGGTTGGCCGCGCCGACTCATGGCCGCAGGGCCGGCAGGATCTCGGCGGCCACGGTTTCGAGCAACGACTCGTCGCCGGCATAGACGCCGTCGGGCCGGGGCCAGTGCAGCACGACCTCGTCGAAGCCCAGGTCG
>JBOGDY010000212.1:0-4662 GCA_050742955.1 Actinomycetes bacterium
GTACTCCGATGCCTCGATCACGTCCTGCGAGCCACGCGTGGTCCGCTACAAGCCGGGCAGTCGCTGCACGATCGTCTACCGAGTTGCCTACGCGGACCCGGTGGCGGCAGGGACTCTTCCCGACCCCGTCGTGGTCAAGACGCACGAAGGGGTCAAGGGTCGCGTTGCCTGGGAGGCGATGCGGGCGCTGTGGGACACCCCGTTGGCCCGCGGCGAGGTGGTCACGTTGGCCGAACCACTGGCCTACCTGCCGGACGAGCGCGTGCTCGTGCAGGGGCCGGTGCCGGAGGAGCGGACTCTCAAGGAGCTGGCAAGAGAGGCTTTCGACGACGGCTCGCCCGCCCTCCTGGATGAGTTGCGGATCGAGCTGGCGAAGACGGCGCGCGCGCTGGCTGCACTGCACGGTTGCGGCGCACGTTACGGCCGGGTGGCCACCATCGAGGGGGAGCTGGACGAGGTGCGCGAGGTGATCGACCGGCTAGCCGGTTCCGCCCCGATCCTCGCGCCGGCGGCGGCGCCGCTGCTGAACCGGCTGGTCGAGCTCGCCCGCACGACGCCCGCCGACCCGGTGACCAGCGCGCACCACGACTTCCGACCGGCACAGGTGCTGCTGCACGAGGGGCGGATCGGGTTCATCGACTTCGACGGGTCGTGCACCGCCGAGCCCGCGCTGGACCTCGGCAGGTTCCGGGCCAAGCTGCGCGACACCGCGATCAGCTCACTGGTTGCCGGCGGACGGCCGCTGGCCGGCGCTTCGCTCGCAGACAACCTGGCACTGGCCGACGAGCTGTGTGAAGGCTTCCTCGATGCCTACCAGCTCGAGGCGGAGGTGTCCCGAGACCGCGTCCTGCTCTGGGAGACCTGCGACCTGTTGACCACCATGTTGCACGCATGGACCAAGGTGCGGTTGGCACGCGTCGGGCCACGGCTCGCCGTGCTGGAGCACCAGCTGCGCTCGTGGACGGCCCTGCACCTGCCTGCGGACACGACGTCCCACGAGTAGCACGCCGCACGATCTGGGGGGGCCATGTCGTCCACGACAAGCTGGTTCGAAGCGGCGGTGCGTCCGGAGGACGTGGGGCCGCGGCTGATCGACGCCGTCGGCGAACTGTCCGCCGACGGTGCGGCGCTCGTCGGCTGTCGTGTCATCAGACTCCGGTCCAGCAGTCCCGAAGGCCACTGGAGCGCGACGTACCTGCTGGACGTGTGCGGCCCCGAGCCTGGGCGTCGCAGGACGATCGTCGCCTACGGAGTCCTGACCCCGCCCGGCCTCCCGCTTCCGCGAGCCGCCGCCGCCCTGCCCTTCGGCGCTGACGGTTGGCAGGTGGTCCTCCCCGAACTACGGCTGCACCTGCGGACCGAAGCCACCGACGAGGGGCTGCCCGCGCTCTCGCTGCTGTCCGATCCGGAGGACGCACGCTGTCTGCTGGAGGGTGCCCTCAGGGCGGGCACCGCGCGCTACGCCGACATCCGGCTCGACTGGGCGAAGCCCGTCATGGTGAGCCACAAACCAGGGGTCCGGGCGACCTCGGTCTGCCGGCTCGGCGTCGTTGGGGGCCCGGCGGACCTCGCGGTCGTGATCAAGGTGCACAGTGACGACCAGGGGCTCCACGCCGACCGGGTGCTGCGGGCCCTGTGCGCCTCACCTCTGGGCTCGAGCAGAAGAGTGATACTTGCGGAGTCACTCGGCTACCTCTCTGACATGCGGATGTCGGTGCAGGCGCATGTCGAACACCGCGCGACCCTGAAGGACCTGGTGCACCAGGGTTTCGACGATGCGACCGACCAGGCGTGGCCCCAGCTGCTCGCGACGACCCGCACGACCGCGGCGGGCCTCGCGGAGCTGCACGGCTGCGGTGTCGACCTCGGCCCGGCCGTGACCTTCGAGGATGAGCTGGCCGCGCTGATGAGGAAGCGCGACAAGCTCGCGGCGGTCCTGCCGTGGTTGCCCGAGGACCGGCGGGCCGTCCTGGAGCGGCTCGGGTCGGCCGCGAGGGCTATGGCCGAGGACCCGTTGGGCCCGGCTCACCACAGCTTCCGGCCGGCCCAGGTGCTGGTCGTGGGTGACCGGGTCGCCTTCATCGACCTGGACAAGTTCTGCCAGGCGGAACCGGCGTCCGACCTGGCTGTCTTCACCACGAAGATCCGGCACATGGCGGTCAACAAGGCCCGGGCGTCGCAGACCGGTGAGGGTGTGCCTGTCGTCAACGGGACACGGATCGTCCGGATGAGAGCGGCCGACGAGGTCAGGGCGGCGTTCCTCTCCGAGTACGAGCAGCACGCGACGGTGTCACGGGACCGGATCGTGCTGTGGGAGGCGATGGAGCTGTTCTCGCTCGTGCTCAGCGCCGGCAAGAAGGCCCAGCATGCGTGGGTGGAGAGCTGCCTGTTCATGCTGGAGCACCACCTGCAGGCCCACGACCTCTGACGCGGGGCATCGCGTCCCTCTTCGCCGTGATCGGCGGGTCAGGCACCACCGCTGGCGTCGCGCTCCGTGGTCGTACCCTGCCAGTTGCGTGATTTGCGGTGAGGGCTGCCGGGACAGGTGCGAGGCTACGAACAGTCGCGGGCCGGGGGAGGCTCGCTCGTCACGGGGGGGTCGCCGTGCGCCGTTCCATGTTGCTCACCGTCATCGCGCTGGGTGCAGCCGTCACACTGCTAGGGATGTCGGGGGTGGTCGCCGTCTTCACCGACCGTGCCACGACCGGGGACAACTCGGTGTCCAGCGGTGCGGTCAGGAGCGCGGCCGACCTGCAGCTCGCGCCGATGCTGAACACCGGCGGTTGTGGGAGCTTCGCCGACAACCTGACGACCCCGCTGCAGACGCTCGACGATGCCCAGCCGGGCAGCAGGAACATCGAGCGGCTGTGCTTGCTCAACGCGGGCAGCGGCAGCGTCGCCGTCACGTTGTCGACTCTCGACCTCACCGACGTCGAAGCCGGTTGTACCAACGACGAAGCCGCCGCGGGAGACGCAACGTGCGGCACCGGCGCGGGCGAGCTGGCCACGCAGATCTCGGCGTACTGGCGGCAGGTGGACTGCACGACGGGGACCGCGTCGTCGCTCAACTATGTCGCGCAGCTCGACGCTTTCCCGCCGACCGACCTGTTCACCATGGCCAGCGACGAGACGGCCTGCCTCGAGCTCGAGGTGTTCTACGGGATGAACCGCACGATCGAGTCGGTGCAGCTCGCGCAGTCGGACCAGGTGACGTGGAAATGGGCGTTCGACGGTACGACAGGAGCATGACCGCGACCGGCGGTCGCTCATGATGGGGCGGGGCTGGCGCAGAGACCTGGTGCTGCCGCTGGCGGCGCTGGCGGTCGCGGTGCTGTTGCCGGTCGCGACCTTCATGACGGCGTCCTGGCTGGTCGGCTGGCGGCTCCAGGTCGTGCTGAGCGGCAGCATGGAGCCAGGCCTGCCGGTCGGCTCGATGGTGGTGGTGCAGCCGATCGACGTCAGCATGGTCCGGGCTGGGATGACGGTCGCGTTCGTCGATCCGGCCGACCCTGGGCGGCTGGTGACCCACCGAGTCGTCGAGGTGTCCGAGGGCAATGACGGCCTGTACCTGCGGACCAAGGGTGACGCCAACGCCGGCGTCGACCCGCAGCCGGTGGCAGGCCATGCCGTGCGGGGCCGGGTCGGCTGGGTCGTGCCGCACCTCGGCAGCCTCCTGCAGTGGCTGCAGTGGCCGCGCGGCTTCCTGCTCCTCGTGGTGCTGCCGGCGGCCCTCCTGGCGGTCACCGAGACGCGCGCCGCTGCCAGCCGGAGAGCGGGTGTCGCGTCACCCGATGCGGCAGCCGGGGGACCGCGCGAGTCGCGCGGTGACGTCGACGCGTGGGTGCCCTGGGCCGAGACGTGATCAGCGGCTGGCGTCGCGGACGCGCCCGGCGCTCGACTCTTGCGCTGTGCGTGATCGCCGGTCTCGTGGTGACGATGACCATCCCGGCCACCGCCAGATCTCGTCCGGGTGCCGTTCGCCAGCCCGACGTGAAGGTCGGCCTGTGGGGTCCTGGCGGCTGCGCGGCGCTCATGGACGAATTGCCATCGGTGGTCGCGATGGATGGTGCCGAGCCAGGCGACACGTCGTCGCTGGTCCGAGTGTGCGTGAAGAACACGGGTTCGGCGGCCGGCCGACTGACGCTGGGGGCCCTCGACGTCACCGACGTCGAGACCGCGTGCTCCCCCGGCGAGACCGAGGTCGACCCCACGTGCGGGGGCGGGCAGGACGGAGAGATGTCCGCGTCCGTCTACGAGCTGGCCGCCGTTACCGATCGCTGCGGTGCCGACCGCCCACGACCTGACTTGATCAACATTGGCCGGCTGTCAGCCGGATCCCGGCTGCTGGTGGAGGTCCTCCAGCCGGGAAAGAGCGCCTGCCTGACCCTCGCGATCGCATACCTGCCAGTGAGTCACGGCTCGGCTGGGGCGTCGCAGACCGACCGGCTCAGCTGGCGCTACGGGATCGATCTGACGTCCAGGTAGATGACGGAGCCGTCCCGTTGACCAGCACGAACAATCGGAGCGGGTGACGGGAATCGAACCCGCATGACCAGCTTGGAAGGCTGGGGCTCTGCCATTGAGCTACACCCGCGCGTTCCCACCGGCAAAGCCGCGGGAAGCGACCACAGACTACTGGTGGGCCGGGTGCGACCTAGGTGC
>JBOGDY010000213.1:0-4647 GCA_050742955.1 Actinomycetes bacterium
GGCGAGACCCTCGAGGTGGCGCTCGTCGACGTGTCGGGGAAGGGCGTCGACGCGGGCACGCGGGCGCTGCTGCTGTCGGGGGCCTTCGCCGGGCTGCTCGGGTCGCTGCCCCACGAGGACTTCCTCCCGGCGGCCAACCGCTATCTCATCCGTCAGCACTGGGAGGAGGGTTTCGCCACCGTCGCCCACGTCGCCATCGACCTGGAGTCCGGTGACTACATGGTCTCCGTCGCCGGCCACCCGCCCGCCGTGCAGTTCGCCGCGGGCTCGGGCCGCTGGCGGGTCAGCGAGGCCAGCGAGGGACCACTCCTGGGGGTGTTCCCGGACGCCAAGTTCGTCAGCGAACGCGGCCGGCTCGACCGGGGCGACGCCCTGCTGATGTTCACCGACGGCCTCATCGAGGTGCCCGGTCAGGACATGTCGGTCGGCATCGACAAGCTGCTCGGCGAGGCCGAGCGGCTCGTCACCCGCGGCTTCCGGCACGGCGCCCGCCGGTTGCTGGACAAGGTGGCGGCGGCCCACAACGACGACCGGGCCGTCATCCTCATCTGGCGCGACTGACCCCCGGCGCCCCCCACCCACCCCTCCCCGTTGATCATGCGCAAGTGGTCGGTCCCTCCCCGTTGATCATGCGCAAGTGGTCGCCCGATCGCGTGATCATGCGCAAGTGGTCGCCCGATCGCGCTCGTCAGCCGATGAGCTCGCGGCGCACCTTCTGCAGCTGGACCATCAGCGACCACGACACCTCGTCGACCGGTCGGCTGCCGTTGACCGTCAGCAGCTTCTCCCTGGTCGCGTAGTAGTCGAGCATCGGGCGGGTGTGCTCCTCGAAGACCTCGAGCCGGTGCTCGATGACCTCCTGGGTGTCCTCGGCGCCACGGCCCCGGTCGAGCAGCCGCCTGACCAGCTCCGGGCGGGGTACCTCCAGGTAGATCGCCACCTGCACCTGGACACCGAGGTCCTTCGCCGTCAGGTAGGCGGACTCGGCCTGCTCCACGGTGCGCGGGAAGCCGTCGAGGATGTAGCCGCCACTCTCGTTGGCCGAGACGACCGGCTTGTAGAGCATGTCCATGACCATGCTGTCGGGGACCAGGTCGCCGCGTGCGAGGTACTGCTTCACGGCCAAGCCCAGCGAGGTGTTCTCCGTGACGTGAGTGCGCAGCAGGTCCCCGCTGGAGATGTGGCTGATCTGCAGCCGCTCGGCCAGCCGCTGGGCCTGGGTGCCCTTCCCGGCACCGGGGGCACCGATCATGAGCAGGCGCATCGACAGATCCTCAGTTCGGGGCCGGGACGATCATTCCAGCACAGAGCGGTCGATCGCCTCGGCTGAAGGGTCCGATGGGACTATGGACGGTCCGCCGCCCGCAGGACACCATGGTTGGACATCGTGACGGTTCCGTGGGGGGTCTCGTCTCGCGACGACAGGAAGGAACGGTCGGGTCGGCCAACGGCGCGGTGGTTGGCTGAGCCCTAAAGGTGCTTGGCCGGTAGTGCTCTCGCCACAACGGTGGCGAGGCCCTTTGACCGACCAATCCACCGGCGGTTCGACACCCCCCAGGGCATCACAGCAACAGGCCGGGGGGTGGCGCCATGCAGTGGGGGGACGGCGCGATGCGCCGAGTGCTGGTCACGCTCGCGCGCACCGAGTTCCTGGCCGCGTGGGCAGGCGAGCCGTCTTGACCGGCTCTGCCGAGCCGCGCTTGCTCATCTGTTCGCTGGCAGGGCTGGGACTAGAACATCTGCGCCCCCACGCGCGGGCTTCCGACGCGTCAGTTACCGCGGGGGGCTGACGTGCGGATCCGAACCGAGGACTGGGGCGCCGGTGCGTCCCGGCTCGAGCTGCTGATCCCGGTCCTGAGCCGCGCTCTGTTGCCACTGACGGATCCGAACGGTTGGCACGGTCACGTCGACGGCGTCGCACGCGAGTCCGGGCGTCATGACAGCTCCCGCCCTGACCGACGCGGCGGGACCGGCAACCGCCGCAACGGTCACCGGCGCGCTGGGTCCGGGACCGAGGCTTCGCCAGGGGTGGGCCGGGTCGACTCGCCGTCCACACTGGTGGACGCGGTCCGTCACCTGCTGATCGACCTCGATGCCCGCAACCGCCGTCTGGTTCCCCGACAGGCCGACGGCTCGCGACCCCGTGTGCCGCCGCGCGCCCCTGACTATCCGGGGCACCCGCTCGATCCCGCAGGGTGGCCGCTGGTCGTCGAGTCCCTCACGTCCTGGCGCGCCTATCGCGAGCGGTCGACCGCGTGGCGCTCGATGGGGCCCGTGTTGTCACATCCGTGGCGGCACAGTCATAAGGCGTCACCCAGCGGTTCAGCTCCGACCGACTTCCTGGCCGTGATCGCTCGGCGGGTCGCCGACGTGGTCCGGGCTACGGCCGCGTCCGAGTCAGGGTCGCTCGCGGCGGACCACAACGGCAACGGCACGTCGCGCCTGGCCGTAGCGCGACCGGCCGATGTGCCGATGCTCAGCATCGCCTCCCAGGACCTGCTCGCGCACGCCGCAGGTAGACGCGAGGTGGTGCGCTACGCCTTCAACGGACCGCAGGAGGAACCTCTCCTGTTGTTACGCAAGGCTTACGCGCAACCGGCCCGAGCGCTGCTGGCGCATGACAACCTCTGGGTGCTCGCCGCGGGTCCCTTCCGCGAGGGCTCGCTGCGCGTGTCCGCTCCGCTCGCCTTCCTCCCGCGGGCCGGTTCCCTGCTCTTCCGGCCGGCCGACGGAGTTGCCCTCGACGTGACGCAACGGCCGGTGCCGGTACGCGAGCTGCGGGGTGCGGCTCAGTGGCTGGCGCGACTGCACGGCTCCGACGTAAAGCTGCACCGGCGGCTGGACCTCGAGCGAGAGGCGATCAGCGCCCGCCAGTGGGCGGTTCTGATCGGGGGCCGGGAGCCGACGCTGCTCAGGTCGGCCCGGGTGCTGGCGGAGCGGTGGGCCGACGCTGCCCGGCTGGTGCCGGTGCGCCTCGACGTACCCGTCCACAAGGACTTCCACCCCGGGCACGTGATCGTCGGCCGCGACGTGACCGTGATCGATCTGGATGAGGCGCGCATGGGCGACCCGGCTCTCGACGTGGCCCACTTCTGCGCCTACCTCGACCTGCTGGCGGGACCGATGGCCGGTGCCTGCCGCAGCGTCTTCATGGAGGAGTACATCGGTGCGTCGAGCTGGCCGGTGGACGAGCGGGTCTCATTGTTCGGCGCCTATACCTGGCTCAAGATCGCGAAACAGATCGCGACGGGCAGCGGACCGCTCGCCGCGGTGACCGGGTCTGAGTGCACACACCTGGTGTCCCGCGCACTGTCGAGGGGGCTGGCTTGCCTCGACGGTTGACGCACAGAAGTGGTCGGCGCGTGGCCGGCCGGCCGGAAGGCCAGAGTGACCTGCGGCGAGCGGCGCGGTTGATCCGCCGCTTCGTCGGGAGCCCGAGGGTCTACCTCGTCGGGTTGGGCTTCCTCGCCCTGGAGGCGATCACGGCGATCATCGAGCCGTTCCCGATCGCCTACCTGATCGACTTCCTCAGAGGGAGCCGGACAGGCCTGGACAGTCTCGGCCTGCCGCGTCTGTTCACCTCGGAGCGGACGCAGACGCTCTTCCTGCTCACCCTCGCCATCATCCTGATCGCCGCGTTCAACAAGGCCGCCGACTCGCTGGCCGAGGTCTGCATGGCTCGCGGTGGCCGCGTCCTCGGGTACAACGTGCGCGTCGCGATGTACTCGCACCTACAACGGCTGTCTCTTGCCTACCACGACCGGAAACGGACCGGCGATGTCCTGACCCGGGTGACCGGCGACGTTCTTGTCGTCGAGGAGTTCGTGGTCGGCTCGGTGGCGAACATCGTCGCCAGCCTGCTGGTGCTGGTCGGGACCTTCGTCGTACTCCTCTTCCACTCGTGGCAGGTCGCCGTCGTCGCCCTGGTGGTCGTGCCCGTGATCGCGACGGTCTCCAACCAGTTCTCGAAGCGGATCAAGGCCGCGTCCAAGTCCCAGCGGGCGAGCGAGGGCGACCTGGCGTCGACGGCGCAGGAGATGCTCACCACCGTCCGGTTGATGCAGAGCTACGGCCGGGGCAGCGTGGACAACGCGCGCTTCTCGCAGCAGACGGAGAGGAGCATGTGGGCGTCGCTGCGCACTGCGAACATCCAGGCGCAGTTCAGCTTCGTGATCGCCGTCCTCGAGGCGCTAGCCATCTCTGCGGTCGTGTGGGTCGGGGTGTGGCTGGTCGACCGCGACGCCATCAGCATCGGCACGCTGGTGCTGTTCATCCTCATGCTGCAGAACATGTTCAAGCCGGCGCGCAAGATCGTGAGCGAGTGGTACAAGATCGGCAAGGTCATGGCCAGCGTCGAGCGCATCGACGAGCTGCTCCGGCGCGAGCCGGCGGTCGTGGATCTACCCGATGCCGTGCGCGCACCGCGACTGACTGGACGGCTGGCCTTCCGGCACGTCCGGTTCACCTACCCCGCCGAGAACGAGGACGGGTCGTCGGCAGAGGGAGCCGGCCCCGTGCTACGGGACGTGGACTTCGCCGTCGCACCGGGCGAGGTCGTGGCGATCGTCGGCGCCAGTGGCGCCGGCAAGAGCACGATCGCCCAGCTCGTGCCACGCTTGTACGACCCCGACGAGGGCGCCGTGCTCG
>JBOGDY010000214.1:0-4646 GCA_050742955.1 Actinomycetes bacterium
CTCGTGGCCGGCTTCGTGGGGCTCGCCGCCCTGGGAGGCGGCGGGCTGGCCGCACGGATCCGTCGACGGGACGGCGAGGCCGTGCCACTCCCGCGGCCACGTCGTCCGGCCGTGCTCCGGAGCTCGGCGTCCACGGGCCGGCACGCCCGCCGACGTTGAGTGACCGGCCCCCACTAGGCCGCACGGGCTGATGGCGACCGGGGGAGGACGCAAGGTGACTGCCCGTGATCGCACGATGCCCCTGACCTCCTCCATTCGGCGGTGTAGGGCTCGTCCCGCGTCGCTAAGGTCGACCCAGGGGCAAAATCGGGGCCGCGGACCCCTGGTCACTTTCGGGGCGAGTCACTTTAATCAGTGGTAGCTCGGGGGAGCTTCGGTAAGGCGCAGGGTTCCGGCAGCAGGGGTGCTGGCCGGAACGAGGGGTCGAGACAGTGTGCCGGGGGGGCCGCATGACGACCGAGGTACGCCCCGACTGGGGGGATCCCGCACGGAGGGCAGGTCGTCCTGCCCTTCCGCGGCAGCGGGACGGCAGGACGAGCGCCGAGGGCACCAGTGGGGTGCTCGGCCGGCTCGGGCTCGGTGTCGTGCACCTCCTGATCCTGATCGACGTGGCTGCCGCGGTCACCGCGACCCTCGTCGTGGGCGCCGGGGGTACCGGCCTCTACGCCTTCGTCGCCCTGGTGCTGGGTCTCAACGCCGCCGGCGGGCTCTACGCGCCCAAGCTGGCGCTCTCCGTCCTCGACCAGGTGCCGTCGCTGCTCGGTCGCGCCCTGGTCGCGGGGGCACTGGTGACCTCGCTGCGGGTCGTGACCGGCAGCTCGGTCGGCACCCGGATCCTGGACGCGGCCGCGGTCTTCGCCGTCGTCGCGATCGGCGGCCGGGCCGCCGGTTACGTCCTGGTGCGCCACCTGCGGCGCACCGGCCAGGTCGCGCACCGGACGCTGATCCTCGGGGCAGGTCGGGTCGGCGGCTGGGTCGGGGACGTCATGCGCCACCATCCCGAGCACGGGCTCCGACCCGTCGGCTTCCTCGACGGCGACCCGCTCCTGTCCGACGAGCAGCTCTCCCTGCCGGTGCTGGGCGACATGACCCAGCTGTCGCGGATCCTCACCGAGCATGAGATCCGCGTGGTCGTGGTCGCGTTCGGTGCCGACCGCGAGTCGGGCATCGTGGACATCCTGCGGACCTGCGACCGTCACTCGTGCGAGATCTTCTTCGTCCCGCGGCTCTACGAGCTTCAGCCCGCCGGCGCCGCGGGGGACCACATCTGGTCGCTGCCCCTCGTGCGGCTGAGCAGGGCGCCGTTCCGGTCCGGGCGCTGGCGGGCGAAGCGCGTCTTCGACGTCGCCGTCGCGGCGCTCGCTCTGGTGCTGCTCGCCCCGGTCATGGCGGCCTGCGCCGTCGCCGTGCGGCGGAACGGTGGCGCGGTCCTCTTCCGGCAGAGCCGGGTCGGCCTCGACGGGCGGGAGTTCAAGCTGCTGAAGTTCCGCACGTTGGAGCCGGCCGACGAGAACGAGTCCGCATCGAACTGGAGCATCGCCAGGGACGACCGCCTGACGGCAGTCGGCCGGTTCCTACGGGCCACCTCGCTCGACGAGCTGCCGCAGCTGGTCAACATCCTGCGCGGCGACATGAGCCTCGTCGGACCCCGCCCGGAGCGGCCCTACTTCGTCGAGGAGTTCACCGAGCGGTTCCCGCGGTACATGTCCCGCCACCGGGTCCCGGCCGGGCTGACCGGATGGGCGCAGGTGAACGGCCTTCGGGGCGACACGTCCATCGAGGACAGGGCCCGGTTCGACAACTACTACATCGAGAACTGGTCACTGTGGCAGGACGTCAAGATCCTCCTTCGCACGGTCGCCCAGGTCACGCGCGCGGGTGGCGGATGAGCTCCACGACCGAGTCCGCCGCGCCACCGACCGAGCTCGTCACGGTCGTCATCCCGGCCCGCAACGAGGAGCGGACCATCGGCGCCTGCCTCGACTCCGTGCTCGCTCAGGACTACCCGCACCTGCAGGTCGTCGTCGTCGACGGGACGTCGACCGACCGGACCGCCCAGGTGGTCGCCAAGCTCCAGGCCCGCGACCCTCGCGTCGAGCTCGTCACCAACGAGCGGCGCTCCATCCCGTCGGCCCTCAACGTCGGGCTCAGGGCGGCGCGCGGCCGATGGCTGGTCCGCGTCGACGCGCACTCGACGGTGCCGCCCGGCTACGTGAGTCGTGCGGTGGCACGGCTGTCCGAGGGCAGGTGGGGTGGCGTCGGTGGCCGCAAGGACGGGAGCGGGTCGACCGCGACCGGGCGGGCGATCGCGGCGGCGATGGCCAGCCGGTTCGGCGTCGGCAACTCGACCTACCATCACGGCACCAGCGAGTGCGAGGTCGACCACGTGCCGTTCGGCGCCTACCCGGTCGAGCTGGTCCGCGACCTTCGCGGCTGGGACGAGCGGCTGCTCGCCAACGAGGACTTCGAGTTCGACTACCGGCTGCGGCAGAGCGGGCGGTCCCTGCTGTTCGACCCGTCGCTGGTCATCCAATGGCACTCCCGTCAGACCGTGCGCGACCTGTTCCGTCAGTACTTCCGCTACGGCCGCGGCAAGGTCGACGTCGCGGCCCTGCACCCGACGTCCCTGCAGCCGCGGCACGCGCTGCCACCGGCCTTCGTCGCCTACGGTGCCGTCGCGACGCTGATCGCGCTGCGCCGCCCCGGCACGGCCGGGCTGATGATCAGCCCCTACGCCGTGGGTGTCCTGGCCGCGTCCGTGTCCGCCGGACGACGGCTGCGGTGCAGCAGCGAGCGGATGCGGGTGCCGCTGGCCTTCGTCGCGATGCACGTCGGCTGGGGTGCCGGATTCTGGGCCGGTGCGCGTGACGCCGTCGCCCTGCGCGCAGCGCCCCCCGATGCCGTCCGGCCGTCCGGGTACGAGTCGTGAGCTCGACCGACAACAGTCTGCAGTCGTCCGGACCGGCAGCCGCGGTGACCGACGTCGACTTCGAGGTTGCCGGCGTCGTCGGCGTGCGGCTGATCGACCCGCGCCCGGCCGACGTGGCCGTGGTGGAGCGGCAGCTCGGTCCGTCCGGACCGGCGCTGTGCAGGGACCCCGACATCACGGTTCGCTTCGTCGACCTGATCGACGACGACGCGTCGCTCACCTACGTGGGGTGGCCCGAGTCCGGCTTCCACGCCGGTGCCTTCTACCTGCTGCGTGGCCGGCGCGGCCGGGCCGCACGCACGCTGCTGCCCTTCGCCGATGTCGGCGGGCGGTGCGACATCGTCTGCGAGCGAGGAGCCGGCCCGGTCCCGCACCTGCTGGCCGTCGTGAACCTGACGGCACTGACCAAGGGAGTGCTTCCCCTGCACGCATCGGCCTTCGTGCTGCGCGGGCGGGGCGTTCTGGCGACCGGGTGGGCAAAGGGTGGCAAGACCGAGGCCCTGCTGGCGTTCGCCGCCAAGGGCGGGCGCTACGTCGGTGACGAGTGGGTCTACCTCACGCCGGACGGCCGGATGTACGGCGTGGCGGAGCCGATCCGGCTGTGGCAGTGGCACCTGCGCCAGCTGCCGTTGTGGGCGACCCTGCCGTGGCGGAGCCGGTTGCGGCTGTCCGGCCTCGCGTCCGCGGCCCGGGGCACTGTCCGGCTGGCCGACCGGCTCCCGGCCGGCAGCTCGGTGGGGTCGGTCCTGCGCCGGGCCGAGCCGGTCATCCGGCGGCAGGCGTTCCTTCAGGTACCGCCGCGCACGCTGTTCGGGGCCGACCCCGTCGCCGGCGCCGGGCTGCACACCGTGCTGCTGGTCACCAGCCACGATCGGGACGACGTCACCGTCGACCGCATCCCTGGTGAGGTCGTCGCCGGCCGGATGCGTGCGTCCCTCGCAGAGGAGCGCGAGCCGTTCCTCGCCCACTACCGCCAGTTCCGCTTCGCGTTCCCCGACCGATCCAGCCCCACGGTCGAGCAGGCTGCCGAGCTTGAAGCGCGGCTGCTGGACCGGGTCTTCGCCGACCGAGAGGCGCACCACGTGCGGCACCCCTACCCGTTCGCCATCGATGCGCTGCTGGCTCCGGTGGAGTCCGTCCTGGGCCGTTCCACACTGCGCAGCGTGCCGCCCGCCGACAGCCTGCCGGAGAACCAGTCGTGATCGTCACCAGGAGCGCCCGTGACCGCGCCGGCGGCGGTGGGGTCGGCCGATCGGTCTGCCGAAACGGCCTGTGCCAGGGGTGCCGCCATGGCAACCTCGTTGTGTCCGCAATCGTGGAGGCAGGACCGTGACCACACAGCCGACCGACGTGAACCAGGCGGGAGACGCGCTCGCCGTCCTCCGTTGGGGGCTGCGCCGCTACGCCTGGCTGGTGCTGCTCGGCGTCGCCGTGGTCGGCGTCGTCCTCCCCTTCCACCTGCTCGGGCAGAAGGCCACCTACACGACGGAGTCGCTGGTCGTCGCCGTGGACCTCTCGGCCGACCTCAAGACGCTGCCCCGCTACGGAGCCGCCGTCTTCGACAACGGGCAGGTGGCGAGGGCGGTCATTGAGCAGTTCGGCGACGCCGGGGACGCGGAGGACGTCGTGCCTCGGCGTGTCTCGGTCGTGACGGAGCAGGACTCGCTGGTCCTGCACGTCGAGGGACATGCGACAGAGGCACAGACCGCGGCCGACC
>JBOGDY010000215.1:0-4646 GCA_050742955.1 Actinomycetes bacterium
GACCGTCACGGCGGCGCCCGGCTGCACACCGGCCCGCCGCAGCCGGGACATGAGCCCCGTGTCGGTCTGCAACGGCTCAGCCAACCGGCGTACGACGACCTGCGTCGCTCCGTCCAGGGCCACCCGGGCGAGGGTCCGCAGCCCCGCCCCCTCCCCCGCGCCGTCGTCGCGCTCACCGAGCTCTGCGAGCCCGGGGATGGGGTTGCCGTAGGGCGAGACCGTCGGATGGCCGAGGACCTCGAGCAGCCGGCGCTCGACGGTCTCGGACATGACGTGCTCCCACCGGCAGGCCTCCTCGTGCACCAGCTCCCACTGGAGGCCTACGACGTCGACCAGGAGGCACTCGGCCAGCCGGTGCTTGCGCATCACCCGGGTGGCCAGCGACCGCCCGTGGTCGGTGAGCTCGAGGTGCCGGTCGCCTTCGACGGTCATCAGGCCGTCGCGCTCCATCCGGGCGACCGTCTGCGACACGGTGGGGCCGGACTGTCCCAGCCGCTCCGCGATGCGAGCCCGCAGCGGCACGACACCCTCCTCCTCCAGCTCGAACACGGTCCGGAGGTACATCTCGGTGGTGTCGATCAGCTCGCTCACCTGCCCATTGTCGCGCACGGACACCCCGACAGGCTCGGACCGGGCGCGCGCCGCCGTTTGTCCGGGAAGAGCGACGGGCACCGTACGCCGGTGAGCGCCGCCGACTTCCTGCCGTCCGGCGCCGGCCTGGACGACCTCAGGCAGGCGGCGCAAGGCTGTCGCGGCTGCGAGCTGCACGGGCCGGCCACCCAGACCGTGTTCTCCGCCGGCGCGGCGGACGCGCGCGTGGTGCTGGTGGGCGAGCAGCCCGGCGACCAGGAGGACCGCGAGGGCCAGCCTTTCGTCGGGCCCGCCGGACGGCTGCTGGTGCAGGCGGTCGACGAGGCCGCCATCCCCCGTGAGGCCACCTACCGCACGAACGTCGTGAAGCACTTCCGCTTCACGCAGGCCGGGCCGGGCAAGCGGCGGATCCACCAGACCCCCGACCGGCTGCACGTCGAGGCCTGCCGGCCGTGGCTGGTCGCCGAGCTCCGACTCGTGGACCCCGAGATCATCGTCTGCCTGGGGGCGACCGCTGCGAGGGCCCTGCTCGGGCCGGACATCAGGGTCCTCCGAGACCGTGGGGCGTTGATCGAGCGGGAGACCAGCGTCGGGCCGAGGCGGTTCCTCGTGACGGTCCATCCGTCCGCCGTCCTGCGGGCCGACGACCGGGAGACGGCGTTCGCCGCGCTGGTCGCCGACCTGAAGGTCGCCGCCGGCGTCCTGAGCTGACCTCGGCGGCCTGTCAGCCGGAAACCAGGCGCCCAGCCGGGTAGCTGAGCCGGCCGGCCGGTCCGCAAAGGAGGAGAAGCTCAGCGCGCGCCCGTCGCCGTGCGCGCACCGGTGCGACCGCGGCGAGACTTCTCCTCCTTTCGGTAGCGGTCCGACACGTGTCGCCGGGTAGCCGAATCACCGTTGAATCCGCCGGGTTCACGTCGTACCGTCGTCGGTACACGGAAGGGAGGTGGTCCGAGAGTTTGAGTACTTCTAGGACGCGTGAGGTGGCTGCCAGCTAGCCGCCGACTCCGATTCGTCGATTCGGCCGTCAGTGTTCGGTCAGGCCGGCGAATACCAGGCAGTCACCCGACCCGCGGGCCGCGAGGAGACGTCCCCTCGCCTACTTGGCCCGCGGGTCGCTGCCGCTCCGGACGTGTCGGTCGGGCACCATGGCCTCGGGACCACGGGGGTCCACCCTCGGGGAGGAGGCCCATGACCGGCGCCACCGCGTCGCTGCAGTCGGTGCCCGTCGCCCTCTTCCACGCCATGGACGAGCAGACCGATGGGCTGCTCCGGGAGTACACGCTGGCAACCCTGGGCACGGGTGACCACCCGTTCTCGGCCGCCGACGTCACCGCGGCCGGTGCCGCCAAGGCCATGGTCTCCGCGGCCGTGCAGGCCGCCGTCGCGGCGGCGGCTGGCGACGGCGACCCGCCCCGGAGCGTCGCCGTCACGGTGGCGCTCACCCCCGATGCGCTCGCAGGCGCCGGCCTGCTGCAGGGGGTGCTCGACCACGCCAACCGGCTGGCCCTCGTCGGCGAGCTGCTGTCGCTGCCCGCCCTCCCCGAGGTCGCCGCCCTGCGCAACTGGATCTGTGACCAGCTCATCGGCCAGGCGGCCGGCGCCGAACCGTCGGCGTGGCAGATGCCCACCGGCCTGCTCGAGCAGCCCGGCGTCCCGCTCGCTGTCTGGGAGCAGATGGGTTCGCTGCCGGCGGACGAGGCATGGCTGGCCGGCGACGACAGCAACCGCATCATCGGCGCCAGCCCCGCGGCGCTGGCGCTCCTCGGCTGGGACGAGGCCGAGCTCGTCGGTCAGCGGATCATCGCGGTGATCCCGCCGGAGCTGCGCGAGCTGCACGTCGCCGCGTTCACCCGGGGCGTGGTCACCGGCACCCACCGGTTGCTGGACGCCCCGCTGGAGCTCTCGGCGCACACCCGCGACGGCCGCAACCTGCCGGTCACCCTCACCCTGCACCGGCACAGCGCTCGAGGGGATCGAGCCGTCTACCTCGCCCGGCTGCAGCCCCGCTGAGTCCCCCTCCCGGTATCGATCGTGCGCGATCCGTCCCCCTCCCCGCGTTGATCATGCGCAAGTGGTCGGGGCAGGGCGACCACCGTTCCCCTCCCCGCGTTGATCATGCGCAAGTGGTCGGGGCAGGGCGACCACTTGCGCATGATCAACCAGGTGGTCGGTGCGAGGGCTACGGCGCGAGCCGCTCGACGACCCAGCCGGTCCCGTCGCGGCGGTAACGGAACCGGTCGTGCAGCCGGTTCTCCCGGCCGGCCCAGAACTCGACCGTCTCCGGCACCACGGCGAAACCGCCCCAGAAGTCCGGCAGCGGCACCGGCGTACCGTCCGGCCAGCGTGCCGCCATCTCGTCGAAGCCGCGGTCGAGCGCCTCGCGTCCCGCGACGACCTGCGACTGGTTGCTTGCCCACGCGCCGAGCCGGGCCCCGCGGGGACGGGTCGCGAAGTAGGCGGCCACCCGCGCCCGCGGCAGCGGGCGCACCGGACCGGCCACCCGCACCTGGCGGTGCAGCGCGTGCCAGGGGAACACCAGCGCGGCCCGCGGGTTGGCCTCCAGCTCGCGGGCTTTCGGTGACCCCAGGTTGGTGTAGAAGGCGAAGCCGCCGTCCTCCTGGCCCTTGAACAGCACCGTGCGCGCGCTGGGGACGCCGTCGGCACCGGCGGTGGCCAGCACCATCGCGTTGGGCTCGGCCAGGCCGGCCGCTGCGACCTCGCCCAGCCAGCGGGTGAACAGTGTCGCCGGGTCCGTCGGCAGATCCTGCTCCCTCAGCCCCACCCGGGCGTAGTCCCGCCGCATCGCCGTGAGGTCGGGCACGTCCGGACCGGGCTCCATCGGGCAACTGTGGCACGCCCCGTGCGACAGCCATGACACCGTGCCGCCACAATGCAGGGTGTGACCAGCTCTCCCGAGTTCAAGCCCGGCCTCGAGGGCGTCATCGCGTTCGAGACGACGATCGCGGAGCCGGACAAGGAAGGTGGCGCGCTGCGCTACCGCGGCGTCGACATCGAGGACCTCGTCGGGCACGTGTCCTTCGGCAACGTGTGGGGCCTGCTCGTCGACAACGAGTTCAACCCGGGCCTGCCGCCGGCCGAGCCGTTCCCACTGCCGGTGCACTCCGGCAGCGTGCGGGTCGACGTGCAGAGCGCCCTGGCCATGCTCGCTCCGGCGTGGGGCTTCCGCCAGCTCCTCGACATCGACGAGGACGAGGCCCGCGACAACCTGGCCCGCGCGTCGGTGATGGCCCTGTCCTTCGTCGCCCAGTCGGCCCGCGGCCTCGGCCTGCCGATGGTGCCGCAGGCCGAGATCGACAAGGCCAGCACCATCGTCGAGCGGTTCATGATCCGCTGGCGTGGCGAGCCCGACCCCAAGCACGTCCAGGCCGTCGACGCCTACTGGGTCTCCGCGGCGGAGCACGGCATGAACGCCTCGACGTTCACCGCCCGGGTCATCGCCTCCACGGGTGCCGACGTCGCCGCCTGCCTGTCCGGCGCCGTGGGCGCCATGTCCGGCCCGCTGCACGGCGGCGCCCCGTCGCGGGTGCTGCACATGCTCGACGGCGTCGAGAGCACGGGCGACGCCACGGCGTACGTCAAGGACGTCCTCGACCGCGGAGAGCGGCTGATGGGGTTCGGCCATCGGGTATACCGCGCCGAGGACCCGAGAGCGCGGGTGCTGCGCCGCACCGCCGAACAGCTCGGCGCGCCACGCTTCGAGGTGGCCGCCGCGCTGGAGAAGGCCGCGCTCACCGAGCTGCAGACCCGTCGGCCGGACCGCGTGCTCGCGACCAACGTCGAGTTCTGGGCCGCCGTCGTGCTCGACTTCGCCGAGGTACCGCCGCACATGTTCACGCCGATGTTCACCTGCGCGCGCACCGCCGGCTGGGCCGCGCACATCCTCGAGCAGCGCAGCACCGGCCGGCTCATCCGCCCGTCCGCGACCTACGTCGGCGAGGGCCCGCGGCGGCCGGCCGACGTGGCGGGGTGGCCCGCATGAGCCACATCGTCATCCCCGACCATCTCAAGCCGGCCGACGGCCGCTTCGGCTCGGG
>JBOGDY010000216.1:0-4605 GCA_050742955.1 Actinomycetes bacterium
GGCGTGCTGTTCGTCGGTCCGCACCAGCCCTACCTCGCCTACGTCGCCGACGTGCTCCCCAGCCTCGGAGAGGAGGGCGTGCAGACCTGCACCCTGCGGGATCTCGTCGCCGAGGGACCCGCAGCGGCGATCGAGGCCGACCCGAACGTGGCCCGCCTGAAGTCGTCCGCGGACCTGGTGAAGGCGATCGAGGCGGCGGTCAGGATCTACGAGGAGCCGCCCACCAAGGGTATGACGGTCGAGACCGACTGGTTCGACATCTGGCTGAGCGCCGACGATTGGGCCGAGGCGTTCGACGCAGCAGAACCCGGCACTCCGCACAACGAGGCACGCGAGCAGATCTGGGCGGAGCTTGTCACGATCCTGACGGACAAGCACGACGGCGACGTCTCTGCTGACCTGCTCCGCAAGTCGCTGTTGCAGAACGCGGAGCTGCGCCGAACCCTCAACAGGGCGTGGCCGCTGCTCGAAGCGGCTGACCTCGTCGGAGACCTGTGGTCGGTACCCGCCTACCTGCGCACGTGCGCTCCCTGGCTCAGTCCCGATGACGTTCAGGTGCTTCAGCGGGAGGACGCCCAAGCCTGGACGGTGTCCGACCTGCCGCTTCTGGACGCGGCCCGGCAGCGGCTCGGCGACCCGGAGACGTCACGACGTCAGCGCCGTCAGGAGGCCGCCGTCGCCGCCCGACGCGAGCAGATGGCGCACGTCGTCGATGACCTGATCGAGGCCGCCGACGACGAGTACGGCACCGGTCTGGTGACGATGCTGCGCGGCGAGGACTTCCAGGATGCCCTGGTCGACGAGGCCGGCCTGCCCGCCGCCACCCCGGATCGGCTCGCCGGCCCGTTCGCGCACATCGTTGTCGACGAGGCCCAGGAACTCACCGACGCGGAATGGCAGATGCTGCTGCTCCGCTGCCCGTCCCGCAGCTTCACCATCGTTGGGGATCGTGCCCAGGCCCGGCACGGGTTCACGGAGTCATGGCAGGAACGGCTCGAGCGGATCGGGCTCGACCGGGTCAACCTGGCTTCCCTGACCATCAACTACCGGACGCCGGAAGAGGTGATGGCGGAAGCCGAACCCGTCATCCGGGCCATGCTCCCGGACGCCAACGTGCCGACCTCCATCCGCAGCAGCGACGTCCCCGTCGTACACGGATCTGCATCGGAGCTGGGCTCGATCCTCGAGATCTGGCTCGCCTCGCATGCCGACGGGATCGCCTGCGTCATCGGCACTGGCGACGCCGAAGCCGGCACGCTCCCGGCGACGTCCCGCGTCCGGTCGCTGAGCCCGGAGCTGTCGAAGGGGCTCGAGTTCGACCTTGTCGTTCTCATCGACCCAGAGGCGTTCGGCAAGGGCGTCGAGGGAGCGGTCGACCGCTATGTCGCGATGACCCGAGCGACCCAGCAACTCGTCATCCTCACGCGCTGACCGGCCGAACTCACCGCAAGGTGATCTGGCGGCTGGCCAGCCCGGCCCTGGCCCGGCGCTGTGCCGGGTCGAGCGGGCCGCGGTCAGCCACGGCGTCCGCGAGCCGGGCGGCGAATGCTGCGGCGGGCTCCTCGACGGCCTCTGCGGGAGTGCCGGGGGCGAGGTCCCAGACCGGGACCAGCAGACCGAGCGCGCGGAAGGAGCCGACGTAGCGGCCGTCCCCGTCGAGCCGGTCGGCACCGGCCGCGTGCAGCCGGGCCATCGCGTCCAGCAGCGTCTCCTCGTCGTACGGCATGGCCCACCGGACGTGGTTGCGGTCGCGGATCTGGCACCAGTAGGCCGCCTCCACGGACGCGAGCCGGGCGGTGGGCACGACGGCGGCGTTGGCCCTCTCCATCGACGCCTCGACCTCCGGGGAACGCTCCTCCACACCCTCGATCCAGAAGTCGAACCCCTCACGGACCTGCACCTCGAAGGGCTGGTCGACGGCGAGCACGTCCTGCAGCCTGGGGCCGGGCCCCGGCAGCTCGCCCGGCAGGACCGGGGTGCCGGGTTCGGCTGCCAGTGCCCGCAGCAGCACGTCGGCCACGTCGCGGCTGGCGTCGCCGGACCCGCCAGGCACCTGGAGACCGACGTAGACCTCGCCGTCCTGCCGGACCAGGCCGGGCCAGGCCATGGGCAGGACCGTGGCCAGAGTGGCCCGGCGACCGGCGTGGTCACCGGAGAGCACCAGGGAGGCCGTGGCGGCGGGCACGACCTCGCGCAGGGCCACCCAGTCGCACTCGCCGGGCAGCCCCTGGAACGGCCGCGCGACGTAGGTCTCGGCCGCCCGCGCGGCCGCTCGCCCGTGGCACGCCTTGTAGCGGCGGCCGGAACCGCACGGGCAGGGCTCCCGCCCGGCCACCACCGGCACAGCGGCCCCCGGCCGGCCCGTGACGGTGCGGGTGGCGGCCTTCTTTGCCATGCGTTACTCCCGGACAGGCGTACGGCGGTGCGCGAACCAGCCAGAGACTAACCGGCGCGCCCCAGGCCCATCCGGGTGCGTGGCACGTCGGCCCACACGGTGACCGAGTCCTGCGACTCGGTGACCCCCCACGTGCTGGTCACGTTCCGGACGATGTCGAGGCCGCGGCCGCCCAGGGCCGAGACCGCGGCGACCGCCGCATGAGGCCGGGTGGTGGCGCCGCCATCGGTGACCTCGACGTGCAGGCTGTCGTCGTCGACCGACCAGCACACCTTGAGCTCACCGGCGGGTAGCGCAGCAGCGTGCTTGATCGCGTTGCTCAGCAGCTCGGAGAGCACGAGGACGGCGTCCTCGACGTCGCGGGCGCCGACTCCGGACATGCGCAGGTGGTCGGCGAGGGCGCGCCGGGCCACCCCGACGCTCGGCCGGGCATGGGGCACCATCACCGAGACCATCGCGCCATGCTGGACAGCCGCCATCTCTGCCCTCCCGTGGGTGCTCTCGAGTCGTCTCGTGGAAGGCTCGTGCCCGGCTGCTCCGACCCGAAACAGCGCCCGCCCGGGTTCCTCGTCACATGAGGGGACGGTCAGGCCCGCTGCCCGAGGGCGGTGAGCACCCGCCGGGGCCGGTTGGTGATGATCGCGTCGACGCCCAGGTCGATGCACAGCGAGACGTCGTCCCTGCGGTCCACGGTCCAGACGTGCACCTCGTGACGCCGGGCTCTCGCCCGCTGGACGTAGCGCGGATGGGCCCGCACGATCTCGATGCTGGGCCCGGCCACCTGCACCCCCGGGGGCAGCGAGCCGTCGCGGAAACGCAGCGGCACCCGGTCCATCAGCAGCACGGTCTGCAGTCCCGGCACCATCTGGTGCATCCTGCGCAGGGAGATCTGGGAGAAGCTCATGACCCGGGCCGGGGAGGGTTCGTCGCGGCGGCCATGGGCCCAGCCGAAGTGGTCGAGCAGCTCCACGAGACGCCGCTCCACGAGCCCTGCGTAGCGGGTCGGGTGCTTCGTCTCGACGGCTACCTCGACCCTGCGGCCGGAGTCGGCCACCATCTCCAGCAGGCTGCGCAGCGTGAGGATGCCGGCCCGGTCCCGGTCGGGCACCTCGGGGTCCTCGAAGTCGTCCCAGCTCTCGCGCCACGAGCCCCAGTCGAGCTCCGACAGCTCTGCCAGCTCGAGCGTGGACAGGACACCGCGGCCGTTGGAGGTGCGGTCGATGCGCCGGTCGTGCACGCAGACCAGGTGCCCGTCGCGGGTCAGCCGGACGTCGCACTCCAGCCCGTCGGCACCGTCCTCGAGGGCCCGCCGGTAGGCGGCCAGGGTGTGCTCGGGCGCGTCCCCGGAGGACCCGCGATGCGCCACGACACGGATGCCCCCGTCGAGCGCACGTCGAGGCTGCGCGGCCACGGCGCCCATCGTGCCACCACGACCGTGCCGCTGCCTGCTCACCGGGTCCGACCCACCCCACCGGATAGGTTTCCGGAGTGGACGTCGAGCCCCTGAAGGTGAGCGGCGCATGGCGGATCACGCCGCGGCAGCACACCGACGACCGCGGCGTGTTCCTCGAGTGGTTCAAGAAGGACGCGTTTCAGCTGGCGGCCGGGCACCCGCTGCGGCTGGGGCAGGCGAGCTGCTCGGTGAGCCGTCGCGGGACGGTACGGGGAGTCCATTTCGCCGACCTGCCGCCCGGCCAGGCCAAGTACGTCACCTGCTTCCACGGTGCCGTGCTCGACGTCGTCGTGGACATCCGGGTCGGCTCGCCCACATTCGGACTCTGGGACTCCGTCCTGCTCGACGAGGACCGGCGAGGCGTCTACGTGGCCGAGGGGCTGGGCCACGGCTTCATGGCCCTCACCGACGACGCCACCGTGTCCTACCTCTGCTCGGAACCCTATGCACCCGGCCGTGAGCACGGCATCAACCCGCTCGACCCCGGGCTCGCCATCGCGTGGCCGACCGAGGTCGACCTGTTGCTGTCATCCAAGGACCTCGACGCGCCTACGCTGGCCGAGGCGGCGCGCCTGGGGATGCTCCCCTCCTACGAGAGCTGCCAGGCCTACTACGCATCCCTGCGCAGCCGCGGGAGCGCCTGAGCCAGCGCCTCCCGCCAGTCGCGGATCGGCGCCAGCCCCGCCTGTCGCCATGCTCGGTGACCGAGCACGGAGTAGGCAGGTCGCGGCGCCGGACGGGGGAACTGGTCCGTCGT
>JBOGDY010000217.1:0-4604 GCA_050742955.1 Actinomycetes bacterium
GTCCAGCTGCTCACGCCTGAGGGCGAGCGCGTGGACCATCCGGACTACTCCATCGACCTGTCCGACGACGAGCTGCGCGGCCTCTACCGCGATCTCGTGCTGGTCCGCCGTGTTGACGCCGAGGCGACCGCGCTGCAGCGCCAGGGCGAGCTGGGCATCTGGGCGAGCCTGCTGGGCCAGGAGGCGGCGCAGGTCGGTTCCGGGCGGGCCATGCGCGAGGACGACTACGCGTTCCCGACCTACCGCGAGCACGGCGTCGCCTGGTGCCGCGGCGTCGACCCGCTGAACCTGCTCGGCCTGTTCCGCGGCGTGAACCACGGCGGGTGGGACCCGAACGAGAAGAACTTCCACCTCTACACGATCGTCATCGGCGCCCAGACGCTGCACGCCACCGGCTACGCCATGGGCATGCAGAAGGACAGCACCGACGGCGCCGTGATCGCCTACTTCGGCGACGGAGCGACCAGCCAGGGTGACGTCAACGAGGCGTTCATCTTCGCCAGCGTGTTCAACGCACCCGTGGTGTTCTTCTGCCAGAACAACCAGTGGGCCATCTCGGAGCCGATCGAGAAGCAGAGCCGCATCCCGCTCTACCAGCGGGCGCTCGGCTTCGGCTTCCCGGGCGTCCGGGTCGACGGCAACGACGTCCTCGCGGTGCTGGCCGTCACCAGGGCTGCCCTGCAGAACGCTCGGGACGGCAGCGGCCCCACCCTGGTCGAGGCCTACACCTACCGCATGGGTGCCCACACGACGTCCGACGACCCCACGCGCTACCGGCTTAACGACGAGCTCGAGTCGTGGAAGCTCAAGGACCCGATCGAGAGGGTCAAGGCTCACCTGTCCCGCAACGGGGTCGCCGACCAGGACTTCTTCGACCAGGTCGAGGCCGAGTCCGACGCGCTGGCCGCTCACGTGCGCGAGGGCTGCCTGAGCATGCCCGACCCGGGGCCGCTGTCGATCTTCGACCACGTCTATGCCGAGCAGCACTCGCTGATCGACGAGGAGCGTGAGCAGTTCGCGGCCTACCTCGACACGTTCAGCGACTCCGGGGACCACGACACCGCAGGGAGCGTCCGGTGACGACGACGATCACCCTGGCCAAGGGCATCAACATGGGCCTGCGCCGGGCCATGGAGGCCAACCCGAAGGTCCTCGTCATGGGCGAGGACGTGGGCAAGCTCGGTGGGGTGTTCCGGGTCACCGACGGCCTGCAGAAGGACTTCGGCGAGGACCGCATCATCGACACGCCGCTCGCCGAGTCGGGCATCATCGGCACCGCGATCGGCCTCGCGCTTCGCGGCTACCGGCCGGTCTGCGAGATCCAGTTCGACGGGTTCGTCTACCCGGCCTTCGACCAGATCGTGTCCCAGCTCGCGAAGATGCGGGCCCGGGCCCTGGGCAAGGTCTCCCTTCCGGTCGTCGTGCGCATCCCGGTCGGCGGCGGCATCGGCGCCGTCGAGCACCACAGCGAGTCCAACGAGGCCTACTTCGCCCACACCGCGGGCCTGCGGGTCGTCGCCTGCTCGAACCCGGTCGACGGTTACTTCATGATCCAGCAGGCGATCGCCAGCGACGACCCGGTGATCGTGTACGAGCCCAAGCGCCGCTACTGGGAGAAGTCCGAGCTCGACGAGTCACTGACCCTCGACCAGGCAGCCCCGTTGCACGCGGCGAGGGTCGTACGGGAAGGCAGCCACGTGACCCTCGCGGCCTACGGCCCGATGGTGAAGACCGCCCTGGACGCGGCGACCGCGGCCGCGGACGAGGGCAAGGAGGTCGAGGTCGTCGACCTCCGCTCCCTGTCGCCGCTCGACATGGCCACCCTGCGCGGCTCGGTCGAGAAGACCGGCCGCCTGGTCGTCGTGCACGAGGCCCCGGTGTTCCTCGGCATGGGCTCGGAGGTCGCGGCACGGGTCACCGAGTCGTGCTTCTTCTCGCTGGAGGCCCCGGTGCTGCGGGTCGGCGGGTTCGACACGCCCTACCCCCCCAGCCGGGTCGAGGAGGACTACATCCCCGACCTCGACCGGGTCCTCGACGCGGTCGACCGTTCCCTGTCCTTCTGAGCCCTCGAGGAGCGCCCCCGTGGCTGATGTGAAGCAGTTCAAGCTCCCCGACGTCGGTGAGGGCCTCACCGAGGCCGAGATCGTGTCGTGGAAGGTCAAGCCCGGCGACACCGTGAAGATCAACGAGATCGTCGTCGAGATCGAGACGGCCAAGTCGCTGGTCGAGCTGCCGTGCCCGTTCGCCGGCGTGGTCCGCGAGCTGCTCGTCGACGCGGGCACCACCGTCGACGTCGGCACCCCCATCATCGCCGTCGACACGGGTGTGCCGGGCGGGAAGACCGCCGCACCGGACGAGGTCGCCCCCGCTGTCGCCGAGGACCCCGGCACCGGCCCGACCCAGGTCGACGACATGTCGGCGCAGGTCGCCACCCCCAAGGCCGACGAGGCCGTCGAGCCCGGCCTGATCGGCGGGCCCGCCCCGGGCGGCCGCACGTCCGTGCTGGTCGGCTACGGCCCACGGACGACGGCGGCCAAGCGGCGCCCCCGCAAGACCGCGCCGTCGCCGAACACTCCCTCGGCCGGCACTGCGCGGCAGGCCGTGCAGACCTCGATGATGACCACCCCCACTCCGCTGCAGGAGCCGGCCGTCGAGCAGGCCGAGCCCGCCGCGCAGGTCGACGCGCGCACGTCCGGTCCGGTAGGTGAGCGGGAGCGCGCGCTGGCGAAGCCCCCGGTTCGCAAGCTGGCGAAGGACCTCGGCGTCGACCTCGCCGCCCTCACACCGACCGGTCCCGACGGCACCGTCACCCGCGATGACGTCGAGCGGGCGGCGGCGAACGGCTCCGCCGTGCCGGCGGCCCGCGGCCAGCGCGAGACCCGCGTCCCGGTCAAGGGCGTGCGGAAGATGACCGCGCAGGCCATGGTGGGCTCCGCGTTCACCGCGCCGCACGTCACCGAGTGGGTGCAGGTGGATGTCACCCGCACCATGGATCTCGTCGAGCGCCTCAAGTCCGACCGTGAGTTCTCCGGGGTCAAGGTCTCCCCCATGCTGCTGCTGGCCAAGGCGATGATCCTGGCCCTCCGGCGTCACCCCGAGGTCAACGCCTCGTGGGACGAGGCCGCTCAGGAGATCGTGGTCAAGCACTACGTGAACCTCGGCATCGCCGCCGCGACGCCCCGAGGCCTGGTCGTGCCCAACGTCAAGGACGCCGACCGCATGACGTTGGTCGAGCTCGCCGGGGCCCTCCAGCAGCTCACGGCGACCGCCCGGGAGGGTCGGACCCAGCCGGCCGAGATGTCCGGCGGCACCATCACGATCACCAACGTCGGCGTCTTCGGTGTCGACGCCGGCACCCCGATCATCAACCCGGGCGAGGCAGCGATCCTGTGCTTCGGGCAGGTGCGGGACCTGCCGTGGGTGCACGAGGGAGAGATCGCGGTCCGCAAGGTGACGACCCTGGCCATGTCGTTCGACCACCGACTCGTCGACGGCGAGCTCGGCTCCAGGTTCCTGGCCGACGTGGCGCGCGTCCTCGAGGACCCTGCGACCGCCCTCCTCTGGTGACCCGGAGCCCGCGGCGGCGCCTCAGGGGGTGACCGCGAGCGAACCCAGCACCCGCCCGGCCAGCCCCTCGTCCCCGGACACGTCGACCGGCACCTCGGCGGCCTGGCGACGGCCGCCGAACAGCCGGACCAGGGCCTCCCAGTCGAGGGCGATGACCGCGCTCGGGTCGGCCACCTCGCCCGCGGTCAGCACGCCGCGGCCGTCCTCGCCGACGACCACTGTCGCGGTGAACGACTGGGCGCCCACGACATCGAGGCGGACGCTCTGGCCGGGTCCGGCACCGGCGCGCTTGGCGACCAGCAGGGGCAGCGCCCCGAGGGCCACGTGGCGCACGACGCTCGCACCGGGACCGTCCAGGTTGCCGGGCCGGCCGACCGCCCGGCGTACGTCCTGCTCGTGCATCCACGCGTCGACCGCCCGGTTGCGCAGCAGCTGCTCCACGCTCCAGCGCTCGCCCGCCGGGACCCGCACCGGAGCGTCCTCGGGCCGCATCGACCGCATCTGCGGCAGCCGCAGCTCGAGGGCGTCGGCCAGCTCGGCGACCACCTCAGCCGAGGATCGATCGCGCCGCGCCGCCACGCCGTCCTCCATGTGCCGGCCGAACGCGCTGCGGACGTGCGGGCCGTAGGTGTCCAGACGCGGCGGCCTGGGGTGGCCCAGCAGCTCCCGTTCGACGGCCGCCAGGTGGGCGACGGTGTCGTGCACCGTCCAACCGGGCAGGTCCGTTGGCCGTCGCCAGTCGTTGTCGTCGAGCGACCCGGCCAGGTCGATGGTGGACCGGATCGACTGCTCGAACGCGTCGACGTAGATCCCGAGGTCACTCATCCGGCACTCCTCCGTTGCGGGCCTGGTCGCGCCGACGTGCGAGGCTATCTGCATGCGCACCCACGTGATCCAGCTGGCCTACGGCGACGACGAGACGCCCGCCGAGCGCACCGCCCGGGTCGCTGCCCTGGTGCGGGCCCAGGCTGGGGCCGACCTCGTCGTACTGCCCGAGCTGTGGCCGCAGGGCGGCTTCGCCTACGACCGGTGGGAGG